>NZ_JBHXEM010000080.1:0-40018 GCF_042724755.1 Kitasatospora sp. NPDC127067
GCCCGGTTACATTCCGAACCCGGAAGCTAAGCCTTACAGCGCCGATGGTACTGCAGGGGGGACCCTGTGGGAGAGTAGGACGCCGCCGAACAATTCTTCAGAAGAACCCCCATCCGGGATCCGGATGGGGGTTCTTCGCGTTTCCGGGCCCAACGGGCCTAGCGAGGCTTCCGGGCCTGACAGGCCGGCTGCGGGCGGGCCGAAAAAATCTCGGCCGGCCGTGTCGAGAACCCGTGCCCGGCACCGTCCCCGGGGTGAACGCGGCCAGAATGGGTCGCACCAAGCTCCGAGGAGACGACGATGGCCAAGTACCTGCTTCTGAAGCACTACCGGGGTGCCCCGGACGCGGTCAACTGCGTGCCGATGGACCAGTGGACGCCGGAGGAGGTCACGGCGCACATCACCTACATGCAGGACTTCGCGGACCGGCTGGAGAAGACCGGCGAGTTCGTCGACGGTCAGGCGCTCGCACCCGAGGGGACGTGGGTCCGGTACGACGGCGAGGGGCGTCCGCCGGTCACCGACGGTCCGTTCGCGGAGACCAAGGACCTCATCGCCGGCTGGATGGTGATCGACGTCGACAGCTACGAGCGTGCCGTCGAGCTGGCCGGGGAGCTGTCGGCCGCGCCCGGGGCCGGGGGGAAGCCGATCCACGAGTGGCTGGAACTGCGCCCGTTCCTGGCCATGCCGCCGACGATCACGGAGTGACCTGCTCGATGAACGAGGCCCTGTTGAGGAGCCTCACGCCGAGTGTCATCGGTGTCCTCGTCCGCCGCGGAGCGGATTTCGCGGCGGCCGAGGACGCCGTGCAGGAGGCGCTGGTCGAGGCGGTCCGGGTCTGGTCCGCCGGGCAGCCGCGCGACCCCAAGGGCTGGCTGGTCACCGTGGCCTGGCGCAAGTTCCTGGACGCGGCCCGGTCGGATGCCGCCCGGCGCCGTCGGGAGGACCTGGTCGAGCAGGAGCCGGGGCCGGGGCCCGCGGCCGGTGCGGACGACACGCTCCAGCTCTACTTCCTGTGCGCCCACCCGTCGTTGACGCCCTCTTCGGCCGTCGCGCTGACCCTGCGTGCGGTGGGCGGGCTGACCACCCGCCAGATCGCCCGGGCCTACCTGGTGCCCGAGGCGACGATGGCGCAGCGGATCAGCCGGGCCAAGCGCACCGTTTCCGGCGTCCGGTTCGATCAGCCCGGGGACGTCGCCACCGTGCTCCGGGTGCTCTACCTGGTCTTCAACGAGGGCTACTCCGGCGATGTCGACCTCGCGGCCGAGGCGATCCGGCTCACCCGGCAGCTCGCGGTGGTGATCGATCACCCCGAGGTGGCGGGGTTGCTGGCCCTGATGCTGTTGCACCACGCCCGGCGGGCCGGCCGGACCGGGCCCGACGGTGCGCTGGTGCCGCTGGCCGAGCAGGACCGCGCCCGCTGGGACACCGGACTGATCGCCGAGGGCATCGGGATCCTGCACAGGGCCCTGGCCCGGGACCGGCTGGGCGAGTTCCAGGCCCAGGCGGCCGTCGCGGCGCTGCACGCCGACGCCCCCACCGCCGAGGAGACGGACTGGGTGCAGATCGTCGAGTGGTACGACGAGCTCGTCCGGTTGACCGCCAGTCCGGTGGTGCGGCTCAACCGCGCGGTGGCGGTCGGCGAGGCCGACGGTCCGCGCGCCGGGCTGGCGGAGCTCGCCGAGCTGGACGACGCGCTGCCCCGGTACACGGCGGTGGCGGCGTACCTCCACGAGCGCGACGGGGATGCGGCGACGGCGGCGCGGCTGTACGCGGAGGCGGCGCTCAAGGCGTCCAACCTCGCCGAACGCGAGCACCTGACCCGTCAGGCGGCCCGGCTCAACGCTGGGTTGAGGTGGCGGACCCAGGAGTGACGGGACGTCGGAACCGCCTGGGCGGCATCCGGAGGGCAGCGGCTCAGAGCCGGCCGGCGGCCTTCAGCGCCAGGTAGGTGTCGGCCAGGGCCGGGGCGATCCGGGCCGGCGGGGCGTCCAGGACGGTGACGCCGTGGCGGGTGAGGCGCTCGGCGGTGGCCCGGCGGTCGGCGCGGGTCTGTTCGGCGGCCGCCGCGCCGTAGACCGCGTCCAGGGTGCCCCGCCCGGCGGCGAGGACCTCCAGCTGCGGGTCGGCGACGGAGGCGAGGACGACCTCGTGGCGCTTGGTGAGCATGGGCAGCAGCGGGCGCAGCCCGTCCTCGACGGGGGCCGCGTCGAGGCCGGTGAGCAGCACGATCAGCGAGCGCTGGGGGGCCATCTTGAGTGCGGTGGCCACCAGTGAGCGCATGTCGGTCTCGTGCAGGGCGGGTTCCAGCCCGGCCATCGCGTTGGTGAAGGCGGGCAGTACCTCGTGGGCCGAGCTGCCGGCCACGGTGACGCGCTTGCGGGAGTCGTGGGCGAGCAGGTCGACCCGGTCGCCGGCCCGGGTGGCGAGGGCGGTGAGCAGCAGCGCGGCGTCGAGGGCGGCGTCCAGGCGGGGTGCGTCGCCGACCCGGCCGGCCGAGGTGCGGCCGGTGTCGAGGACGACGAGGATGTGCCGGTCGCGTTCGGGGCGCCAGGTGCGGACGGCGACGGTGTTCCGGCGGGCGCTGGCGCGCCAGTCGATGGAGCGGACGTCGTCGCCGGGCAGGTACTCGCGCAGGGAGTCGAACTCGGTGCCCTGGCCGCGGGTCAGCACCGAGGTACGGCCGTCGAGTTCGCGCAGCCGGGCGAGTCGGGAGGGCAGGTGCTTGCGGCTGGCGAACGGGGGCAGTGCGCGGACCGTCCAGGGGACGAGGTGCGAGCCCTGGCGGCCGGCCAGGCCGAGCGGGCCGAGCGAGCGGACCGTCACCCGGTGGGCGTGGTGGTCGCCGCGGCGGGTGGGGGTGAGCACGGTGGTGATCCGGCGCCGCTCGCCGCCGGGGAGGGTCAGGGCGTGCCGGGAGGCGGCCTCGGCGGTGCCGGGGCGCCAGGCGGACGGGGCCCAGGCGTCGCGGACCAGGCCCCGGAGCAGTCGGCCGGACGGGTTGGTGACGGTCAGTTCGACCGTGGCGGGCTCGCCGAGCCGCACGGTGGTGTCGCCGCTCCGTCCGAGCCGCAGCCCGCGGACCGGGGCGGCGAGCACCAGATCGACCGCGACGGCGACCAGCACCGCACCGGTGACCAGGCCGATCCCGGTCCAGGACGGCAGCAGCAGGCCCACGACGAGCGCGCCGAGTGCGGCGAGCAGGGCGGTTCGCCCGGTGAGGGCCATGCGGTGCGCTCCTTCGGAAGCCCGTGAGTCGGTGGCCCGTGGGCCGGTAGCCCGTGGGCCGGAGGGTCGGAAACGGGTGTGGTGCGGTGTGGTGCGGTGCGGGACGGCGTGCCGCGGTGGGGTGTGCCCGGGTCAGCGGGGTGCGGGCGTCTGGGCGAGGACGGCCTGGATGACGGAGTCGGCGGTGACGCCCTCCATCTCGGCCTCGGCGCGCAGCGCGACCCGGTGCCGCAGGGTGGGCAGGGCGAGCGCCTTGACGTCGTCCGGGGTGACGTAGTCGCGGCCGGCCAGCCAGGCCCAGGCGCGGGAGGCGGCGAGCAGGGCGGTGGCCCCGCGCGGGGAGACGCCGATCGACAGCGACGGGGACTGCCGGGTGGCCCGGCAGAGGTCGACGATGTAGGCGAGGATCTCGGGGGAGACGGTCAGCTTGGCGATCTGCTCGCGGGCGGCGACCAGGTGCTCGGGCCCGGCGACCGGGCGGACGCCGGCCGCGCGGAGGTCCCGGGGGTCGAATCCGGCGGCGTGCCGGGAGAGCACCTGGAACTCCTGGTCGCGGTCGGGCAGCGGCAGGATCAGCTTGAGCAGGAAGCGGTCCAGCTGGGCCTCGGGCAGCGGGTAGGTGCCCTCGTACTCGACCGGGTTCTGGGTCGCGGCGACCAGGAACGGGACGGGCAGGGCGCGCGGTTCGCCGTCCACCGTGACCTGGCGCTCCTCCATGGCCTCCAGCAGGGCGGCCTGGGTCTTCGGAGGGGTGCGGTTGATCTCGTCGGCGAGCAGCAGGTTGGTGAAGACCGGGCCGGGCTGGAAGGAGAACTCGGCGGTGCGGGCGTCGTAGACGAGCGAGCCGGTGACGTCGCCGGGCATCAGGTCGGGGGTGAACTGGATGCGCTTGGTCCCCAGGCTGAGCGCGGTGGACAGGGTGCGCACCAGCAGGGTCTTGGCGACGCCGGGGACGCCCTCCAGCAGCACGTGGCCGCCGCAGAGCAGGGCGACGACCAGGCCCGTGACGGCGGCGTCCTGGCCGACCACGGCCTTGCCGATCTCGGCGCGCAGGGCGGTCAGCGCGGTGCGCGGGTCGGTGGCGGGGGTAGCGGGTGCCGTGCCGGGGACGGAGCGGAGCTGGGCGGTTGCCTGGTCGGTCACGGGTTCCGTACCTGCCTTTCGAGGGCGTCGAGGTCGTCGGCGAGCCGCAGCAGTGCGGCGTCGTCGGTCGGGGGCGGGCCGTACAGCAGGGCCCGGACGTCCCCGGCGGGCCGGGCGGGCAGCCGGTCGGCCACGGCGACGCAGAGCGCGTCGGAGTCGGGTGCGCCGGCCCGGAGCGGGACGCCCAGGGCGGGGGCGAGGCGGTGGGCGGTGGCGCCGCGCAGCGCCTCGGCGGCGCGGCCGCGGGCCCTGGCCCGCCGGTACAGGCGGGCGCGGCCCTCGGTGGTCTCGGCGGCGCGGACCACCACGGGCAGGTTCTCGCTGACCACCGGGCCGAGTCGGCGCCCGCGCCAGAGGGCGGCGAGCACGGCGGCGACGGCGAGCTGGTAGCCGGCCCAGTGCCAGCCGCTCGGCAGGTAGTCGCCGAAGGTCTTGGTACGGGCGCCCTCGGGGAGCGGGGCGGAGTAGTCGGGCAGGTGCCAGGTGAGGCGGGGCTGCGAGCCGAGCAGGCCGAGGGCGAGGGAGGCGTCGCCGTCCTTGGTCAGTTCGCCGTTGCGCAGGAAGGTTCCGCTGCCGAGCACGATGACGTCGCGGTCGCCGTCGCCGACCGGGAGGCCGACCAGCGGGTAGCCGTGGCCGCGGGAGTAGCAGCCCTCGCCGCGGCTGCCGCTGGTGTAGAGCATGCCGCCCTGCTGGGCGCTGCCGGCCCGGACGGCCTCGGTGAGCGTGCAGTCCGCGGGGGTGGAACGGACGGAGGCGTAGGCCGGTCCGCCCGCGTCGTCGGACAGCCGGATGCCGGGGGCGAGCGCGGTGAGCGCGGCCGGGCCGGGGGCGACCAGGACCAGCCGCCGGTGCCGGGCGGCGGCGACGGCGCGCAGCTGGGCGGGGTCGAGCAGGTCGGGTTCGGGCAGCACGAGGGTGTCCGGTCCGGCCGGGGTGGTGGTCGGGTCGGTGCTGACCTCGGCCTTGATGCCCTGGCGTTCGAGCAGTGCGACGACGGCGTGGGCGCCGTCGCGGTCGTACGAGCGAGGGTCCAGCGGCGGGTAGCGGCGGTCCTGGTCGAGGGCGGACACGGCGGCGGCGCCGATCAGCAGGGCGGCGAGGACGGCCAGGTACCAGCGGGCCCGGCGCCACAGGCCGCGCGTGGTGGGGGTGAGGCTGGTCGGGGCGTCGGGCGCCTCGGTGCCGGGCGGGGGCGTGGGGACGGTACCGGTCATGCCGCTCCTCCCGGGGTCGGGGCCGGGACGGCGGCACCGGCGGTGTCGGCGGCGTCGGGCGCGAGGACCGGGCGGGTGCGCTCCAGGGTCCGGTCGAGCTCGTGCAGCAGCCGGTAGGCGTCCTGGTCGGCGGTGCGCTCGCCGTACGCGATGTCGTCGAAGGTCCGGGCGGCCGCTTCCAGTGCGGCGGCGTGCTCGGGCAGCGCCCGGCCGGCCTCGGTGGCGGCCTCGTCGGCGGTGCGGCCGGGGCGGATGTCGAGCAGGGTGCGCTCCTCCAGGCTGCGCACCAGGGCGCGCATCTGCTCGCGGACGGCTTCGGTCCAGCGTCCGGCGGCGGCGTGCCCGGCGGCGTCCGCCCGGTACTGGTCGGCGCTGCGCGGGCCCTCGGCGCCGTACACGTCCGGGACGGTGCGGGCGGCGCGGCGGGGTGCGCCGAGGCGCCACCAGAGCGCGGCGCCGATCAGCACCGCGACGATCAGGAAGAGGATCAGTCCGGTGGTGCCGGTGGTGCCGTCGCCGGAGATGCTGTCGAGCGCTCTGGCGATGTGGTCGTAGATCCAGTCCGTGATCCGCTGCAGCACGGACGGGTCGTGCTTGTGGTACTCCGCGTCGAGCAGTTCGTCGCGGGCGGCCTCGCGCGCCGGGTCACGCGGCACGGTGACCGGTGCGCCGCCCGCGGCGAGCAGCCCTTCCCCCCAGTTCGGCATCCGGCTCAGCGCCTCGCTGACGTCGGGTCGCCCGGGCCGCCGCCCCAGCCGGTGCCGCCGTGCTCGGGCAGGCCGGCCGCGCGGGCGAGCTCGATGTCCAGGGCCTCGCGGCGGATCCGCTGGTCGATGTAGACCAGCACGCCGACGGCGGCGATGAACGGGGTGGTGAAGGTGCCGGCGATGATCCCGGCGACCGCCAGCAGGAGCAGCATGGCGACGCCCTGGTCGGCGCTGTCGGGCAGGCCCTGGCGGCTGAGCTTCTCGAAGCCCAGCAGCAGGCCGATGAGCTGGGCCGGGACCACGACGACCATCGCGACGACGAACGCCAGCACGTAGCCCAGCACGGTGATGCCGAGGACTCGCCACCAGGCGCCGCGGACCAGGCGCCACGAGCGCGACAGCGCCGTCAGCACGCCCTGCTTCTCCAGCATCAGGGCCGGGGCGGCGAGGCTGAAGCGGATCCACAGCCAGGCGGCGACCGGCAGGGTCAGCAGACCGACCAGGCTCAGCAGGCCGGTGATGGCGGTGGAGCCATGGCCGGCGAGGCCGTACCCGGCCATGGGGGCGAAGCCGAGCAGGATCACACCGGGGCCCATCAGGGCGGTGAGCAGGGTCAGCCCGAGCAGCTGGAGCAGCCGGGGGCGGGCGTCGCGCCAGGCCTCCCCGGCGGTCACCGACCGGCCGAGGACGGCGCGGCTGACCACGATGGTGAGCAGCGCGGTGGCGAACACGTTGAGCAGCAGCTCCAGCGGCAGCCCGGCCAGCAGTCGCAGGGTCTGGGTGGACTCGCCGGTCTTCCCCTTGACCAGCAGGTTGACGACGACGGAGCCGGCCTGGGAGAGCACGGCGAGGCCGAGCGAGAGCGCGAGCACGGTGCGCCAGTGCCGGCGGACGGTGGTGACGGCACCGTCCAGCAGCTCGCCGAAGCTCAGTGGGCGCAGCGGGATGACGCCCGGCTTGGGGCTCGCCGGGGCGCCCCAGCCGTACGGGCGGTGGCCGCCGGGAGGCTGCTGCCCCCACTGCTGTCCCCACTGCTGTCCCCACTGCTCTCCGGGCCGGGGGGCGCCGGCCGGGCCGGGGTGGCCTGCGGTGTCCTGCGGTGGTGCCGACGGCCCGGGCACGGCGGCGGGCGCGTCGGCCGGGGGCCGGGCGTCGTCGCGGGGCGGCTCGGACGAGCTGGGCGAGGCCCAGCCCGGGGTGTCGGTCATCACTGCTCCTCGGAGGGCGTCACGGGCGCGACTGCGAACGGATCTTCCGTCCGCGCGCAGCGCCCATCGTGCCATGGGGCCGGAAACCAGCCCCATGGCGATCCGGTTGCTGATCGGCAACGGTCCTCGGCGGCGGGTCGGGCGGTGGTCCGCAGCGGGTCCGCAGCGGGTCCGCGGTGGGTCCGCGGTGGGTCCGGAGGGGGTCGGGAGGCGTTCCCGGCGGGCGCATTCGCCCGGTATGGCCGGAATGCACCGGTGGAGGAGTTGGCCGTTCTGGAGCATTGGCACTGCTGTGCGGCAGGTCACAATCCGGTAATGAGAAGATGGACGCATGAAGGGACGCGTCCTCGTCGTTGATGACGACTCCGCACTGGCCGAGATGCTCGGCATCGTGCTGCGGGGTGAGGGTTTTGAGCCGTTTTTCGTCGCGGATGGGGACAGGGCGCTAGCGGCGTTCCGGGAGACCAAGCCGGACCTGGTCCTGCTGGACCTGATGCTGCCCGGTCGGGACGGCATCGACGTGTGCCGGCAGATCCGGGCGGAGTCGGGCATCCCGATCGTGATGCTGACCGCGAAGACCGACACGGTCGACGTGGTGGTGGGTCTGGAGTCCGGCGCCGACGACTACGTCACCAAGCCGTTCAAGCCCAAGGAGCTGGTGGCCCGGGTGCGTGCGCGGCTGCGCCGCGCCGAGGAGCCCACGCCCGAGCAGCTGACCATCGGCGACCTGGTGATCGACGTGGCCGGCCACTCGGTGAAGCGGGACGGCCGGGGCATCCCGCTGACCCCGCTGGAGTTCGACCTGCTGGTCGCGCTGGCCCGCAAGCCGTGGCAGGTGTTCACCCGCGAGGTGCTGCTGGAGCAGGTCTGGGGCTACCGCCACGCGGCGGACACCCGCCTGGTCAACGTCCATGTGCAGCGTCTGCGTTCCAAGATCGAGAAGGACCCGGAGCGCCCCGAGATCGTGGTGACCGTCCGCGGCGTCGGCTACAAGGCCGGACCCAGCTGACGTGACGGACCGGGCAGACGACACCCCGTCGGGTTCCGCGGCCGACGGGGCCGGCGCCGTGCGCGGCGACGTGCTGAGTTCGACCACCCGCCGCCGGCGAGGCCCTTCCGCCGTGGTCGCGCTGGTCAAGCGTCAGCTGCGCCGCCCCGTGCACCGGGTGGCCACGCTCTACCGCCGGTCGATCCAGCTGCGCGTGGTCGCGGTGTCCCTGCTCGCGTCCATCGCGGTCGTCCTGGTGCTGGGTGTGGTCGTGGTGGCGCAGGTGCGCACCGGCCTGCTCGACACCAAGATGGACGCCGCCCGCGCGCAGGCCCGGATCGGCTTCCAGGTCGAGCAGAAGAAGATCGACGAGGCCCGGGACCAGAAGCTGCGGGGCACCGCCGACCCGACCGTCGACGAGACCGGTACCTGGCTGTTGCGGCAGGTCAACGACCTGGCCGGGAGCGGGCAGACCGTCTACTCGGTGATCGCCATGGCCCCCGGCACCGGCGCCGTCGTCCCCGACACCGCCGGCTTCGCGCCGCGCTACTCGGGCGACATCCAGCCGATCAGCATCCCGGACGCCCTGCGGGCCAAGCTCGCCTCCGAGCCCGGCCAGATGTTCGACCAGCCGACCCGGATCCACCGCTCGCCCGAGAGCGGCGGCAAGTCCGAGCCCGGGCTGGCCCTCGGCATGCAGTTCGTCGGTCCGGCCGCGGCCGGGAACAGCTACCAGATGTTCTACGTGTTCTCCTTCGGCCAGGAGACCGACACCCTCAACCTGGTCACCGGCACCCTGGCGACCGCCGGGGTGTTCGTGGTGATCCTCATGGGCGGCATCGCCTGGGTCGTGGTGCGCCAGGTGGTCACCCCGGTCCGGATGGCCGCCGGGATCTCCGAGCGGCTCGCCGACGGCCACCTGGAAGAGCGGATGAAGGTCACCGGGACGGACGACATCGCCCGCCTCGGCGAATCCTTCAACCGGATGGCCAACGCCCTCCAGGCGCAGATCCGGCAGCTGGAGGAGCTGTCCCGGGTGCAGCGGCGGTTCGTCTCGGACGTCTCGCACGAGCTGCGCACCCCGCTGACCACGGTCCGGATGGCCGCCGACCTCATCTACGACAGCCGCGAGGACCTGGACCCGATGGCGGCCCGCTCGGCGGAGCTGCTCCAGGGCCAGCTGGACCGCTTCGAGTCGCTGCTCGCCGACCTGCTGGAGATCAGCCGCTTCGACGCCGGCGCCGCGATCCTGGACGCTGAGCCGGTCGACCTGCGCGAGATCGTCGCCCGGGTGGTCGAGGCCGCCGAGCCGCTCGCCGAGGCCAAGGGCAGCGCCGTGGTGATCCGCGGCGACGGCGAGCCGGTGCTGGCCGAGGTGGACTCCCGACGGATCGAGCGCATCCTGCGCAACTTGGTGGTCAACGCCCTGGAGCACGGCGAGGGCCGTGACGTGGTGGTCCGGCTGGGCTCCGCGGACGGCGCGGTCGCGGTCGGCGTGCGCGACTACGGCATCGGACTCAAGCCGGGCGAGGCGTCCCGGGTGTTCCACCGTTTCTGGCGGGCCGACCCGTCCCGGGTGCGGACCACCGGCGGCACCGGTCTCGGCCTGTCCATCGCCGTCGAGGACGCCCACCTGCACGGCGGCTGGCTCCAGGCCTGGGGCGAGCCCGGCGGCGGCTCGCACTTCCGGCTCACCCTGCCGCGCACCCGCGGCGGCGAGATCACCCGTGCGCCGTTCCGGCTG
Source organism: Kitasatospora sp. NPDC127067 (assembly GCF_042724755.1). NCBI lineage: Bacteria > Bacillati > Actinomycetota > Actinomycetes > Kitasatosporales > Streptomycetaceae > Kitasatospora > Kitasatospora sp. NPDC127067. Next base: position 10,236 of record NZ_JBHXEM010000080.1, read on the forward strand.
GAGCCGGAGGACTCCCGCAACAACCGGGGCCTGGGCGCGCAGGGCACGCCGTACCGGCGGGCGATCAGCCCGTCCGGGGCGACGGCGACGGCCGCGGTCGAGGACCAGGCGGAGACGCCGGAGGCCGTGGGCAGCAGCCTCGGCAGCGGGCTCGGCGGGGTGCTGAACATCGGCCCCGGGCTGGGCCGGAGCCGACTGCCGGAGGGGCCGCGCGCGGACCCCTCGGGCGTGTGGACGGCCGCCGGGTACGGGGCCACCGGCGCCCAGGTCATGGTGGACCCGACGCCCGGACGGCCGTCGGTGGCACAGCGGACGGCGGAGCCGGACGTGACGGGCGGGACGACGGACGCGGAGGGGTCGCAGCGTGCGAGGGACGAGCAACAGGACTGAGCCGCGGCTCCTCGCGGCGGTCGGCACGCTGGTCGGCGCCCTGGTGGCGAGCGGCTGCGCGACCATGCCGGATTCCGGCGGCATCGCCCGGGTGGAGCTGCCCCAGGGGTCGGCCGACAAGAACCTGCAGGCCCGGGTCTACCCGGTGGCACCCGGCCGGGGCGCCAAGCCGCGCGAGCTGCTGACCGGGTTCCTGGACGCGGTGACCGCCGACGAGGGGTACGACACCGCGCGCAAGTACCTCACCGAGAGCGCCGCCGCGGAGTGGAAGCCCGAGGCGGAGATCCGGGTGCTCTCGTCCACGACCATCCCGGGCGGCCAGGACGTCACCGACGCGGACACCACGGTCTCGGTGCCGGTGAGCGGGCAGTGGGTCGCCACCGTCGACGAGAAGCACTCGTACCAGCTGGTCGCCGGGCAGAACAACGTCTCCTCCGACTTCACCTTCGTCCGGGAGAAGGACGAGTGGCGGATCGACAAGCTGCCGACCGGCGTGATCATGAACGAGACCAACTTCCGGAACAGTTTCCGGCAGGTCGCGCGGTTCTTCTACACCGCGCCCGACCCGTCGGCGGTGGCCTCCGGGAACGTCGGCCAGGAGGTGCTGGTCGCCGACCCGGTCTACCTGCGGCGCCGGATAGACCCGCTGGCCACGGCGGCCCAGGCGGTGGCCGACGGGCCCTCGACCTGGCTCTCGCCGGTGGTCCGGACGGCGTTCCCGAGCGGCGTCAGGGTCGAGCGGGTGACCATCGACGACGGCAGGGTCGCCCACCTGCAGATCGGCGGGGTCGACCTCGGCGAGCCGATGGCGTGCCGGCGGATGGCGACCCAGTTCTTCTACACCCTCGCCGACCAGGGCAAGGGCCAGGTCGAGCGGCTGGAGCTGAAGGGGCCGCACGGTTCCTGCACCGTCGGCCGCGGCGACGAACCGCCCACCGGCCCCGGTGCGCTGGCCGGGCCGACGCCCGGGAAGCAGTACTACCAGCGTTCCGACGGCGCCCTGGTGGCGACCGACGAGGGGGGCCCCGGCGATCCGGTCCGCGGCGTCCTCGGCAAGCCGCAGTCGAACACCAAGCCGCCGCTCGGCGCCGTCGCGGTCGGCCGCAGCGGCACCCAGGTCGCGGCGATCAGCGAGGACGGCCACCAGGTCTACTCGGTGCCGCTGTCGGACAGCGCGGTGACCATGGGCGAGCCGGTGCTCAGCTCTCCGGCCAAGGGCGGCGACAAGGAGGACGGCTTCGCCTCGCCCACCTGGGACGGCCGCGGCGACCTCTGGGTGGTGGACCGCAACAAGCAGGCCCCGCGGGTGGTGATGGTGCGCGGCGCCAAGCCGTACACCGTGCCGGTCGAGGGGCTGACCGGGCAGACCGTGCAGTCGCTGAAGATCTCCTCGGACGGCGTCCGGGTCGCCCTGGTGGCCAGGACCCCGGGCTCGGCCGTCCGCTCGCTGTGGTTCGGACTGGTGGTGCACGACGGCACCCCGCAGGCGCCGACCGTGAAGATCACCGGGCTGCGCCGGGCCGCCCCCACGCTCACCGACGTCGCCTCGGTGTCCTGGGCGGAGACCGACCAACTGCTCGTGCTCGGCAAGGAGGCCGACCGGACCCAGCAGCTGTACTTCATCAGCACCGACGGCTCGCAGAGCACGGACACCCAGCTGCAGAGCGCCGAGAGCATGACGACCGTCGCGGCCTCGGAGTCCCGGGGGGACAGCCTGACCCAGGCGCCGCCGGTGCTCGCGATGGGCGAGGTCAAGCAGGCGGACGGCAAGCCGAGCGAGATCAAGGCCTTCCGCCTGGTCAACCACCAGTGGCGGGAAGCCTCGCTGATCGACAAGCCCCGGTCCTTCCTCTACGCGGGCTGACGGCGCGTCCGGACGGGCCGACGGGCCTTCCCGGAGGCCCGCCGCGGGGCCCGCCGCGCGAGCTGACGCGGCGGCGGTCAGCCGGCCGGGCGCGCGGTGGCCGCGACCGTGGCCCCGGCCCGGGCCGGCAGGCCGGCGTCGGCCAGCGCCCGGGCGGCCTCGGCGAGGCTGGCCCCGGTGGTCACCAGGTCGTCCACCAGCACCGGGTGACGGCCGGCGAGGCCCGTGGGCCCGGTCCGGGCGCGCGGCAGCACGGTCAGTGCTCCGCGCAGGTTGCGGCGCCGCTCGGCCGCGTTCAGCCCGGCCTGGTCGGCGACCGGCCGGGTGTGCCGCAGCAGCGGCGCGGCCCGGACGTCCAGGCCGGTCCGGCGCAGTGAGCGGGCGGCCGCCCCGGCCAGCCGCAGCGTCGGATCGTGCCCGCGGGCGCGGACGGCCGAGCGGGCCGAGGGCATCGGGACCAGCAGGAGCGGCGCGGCCCCGGCCCGTGCCCCCAGGGCGGAGCGCACCGCCCGTCCGAGGGCCTCGCCGAGCGGCCCGGCCAGCCGCAGCGCGCCCCGCTCCTTGTGGGCGAGCAGCAGCTGCCGGACCGCACCGGTGTACGGCGCGGCGGCGTGCGTCCAGGGCAGCAGGGTCGGGGCCGGCCGTGCGGTGGCCAGCGCGCGCCGGCAGGCCGGGCAGAGCTGGGTGCGCTCGCTGCCGCAGCCCGCGCAGTCGGCGGGCAGCAGGACGTCCAGCAGCCCGGCCAGTGCGTGGCCGAACGGCCCTTGGGCGGCCGGCGGGCGGGTGGCGGAGGGGGACGGCGGCACGGCTGCTCCTGGCGGTGGCAGGCACGGAGAGTCAGCACAGGATCCGCCGTATGGGGGGCGTTGTCCAGGTATTTACCCATACTTCACCCGCGAGAGGGTAGACAGGGTGGACCAGCTTGACCGCCCGACCGCAGTATCGGGTCATACCCTCCTCACCGCCTGGGGAGGCGGAAAACCCGTGTGAGGTGTTCGATAAGGCCCAGGGGGTTTCAACCGTCCCTGGTGGGGAGGAAGTGAGGTGAGGGCCAGTCGTTTCCCGCCGCTGGCGGCGGGGGCGGGGGGCCGGCAGTGGATGGGCTGGTCCAGCTGGGTCTCAGTCCGGTCCGGTAGCACCCGGATCGGCGTCAGCACGAGGGATCGGAGTTCTGCGTGGACATCGTCGTCAAGGGCCGCAAGACCGAGGTGCCCAAGAGGTTCCGCGAGCACGTGGCCGAGAAGCTGGAGAAGGTCCAGAAGTTCGACGCCAAGGCCATCAGCCTCGACGTCGAGGTGTCCAAGGAGCACAACCCGCGGCAGGCCGACCGCTCCGATCGGGTCGAGATCACTCTCCGCAGCCGCGGCCCCGTGATCCGGGCCGAAGCCGCCGCCGCCGACCCGTACGCGGCGCTCGACCTGGCCTCGGCGAAGCTCGACGCGCAGCTGCGCAAGTCCGCGGACCGGCGTCGGGTGCACAAGGGCGGCGCGAACGGCCGCACCCCGATCAGTGTCGCCGAGGCGACCGCGGCCCTGGCCGCGCTCCCGGCCACGACGGCGCCGGAGGGCGAGACGAACGGCGCCGTCCGCAAGACCATGATGGGATCCCTGGAAGTGGAGGGCGAAGGCCCGCTGGTGGTCCGGGAGAAGACGCACCCGGCCGCCCCCATGGCGCTGGACCAGGCGCTCTACGAGATGGAGCTGGTCGGCCACGACTTCTACCTCTTCGTGGAGAAGGACAGCGGCCTGCCGAGCGTGGTCTACCGCCGGCACGGTTACCACTACGGCGTCATCCACCTGCAGACCGACCTCGCGGCCGGGCCGGGCAGCGGGGCGGGCGGCGCGATCGGCGGGTCCGACGACGAGGACTGACCGTCCGAGCGGTGATGGAGGGGTGACCCCGGCGGCCCTGGCCGCCGGGGTCACCGGCGTTCGGGCGTGTCCGCCGTTCGGGGCGCCCGGCGAAGGGGTCACCCGATGCGGGGGAATCGACACCGGAGGGTGACCGCAGCGGGTTCGGGGCGTGGAATGATTGGCGCACGACGACCCGCGAAGGGGGAGGAGCGGATGGGGGATCACTTCGGGCTGGGGCCCGGGTCCGGGCCAGGGCTGCCGTTGGGGGCGGGGGACGAGTCCGCGTACGAGCCGCGCCGGAGTGAGCCGATCCGCGTCCTGGTGGTGGACGACCACGCGCTGTTCCGCCGCGGGCTGGAGATCGTGCTCGCGGAGGAGCCGGACATCAAGGTCGTCGGCGAGGCGGGGGACGGCGCCGAGGCCGTGCTGAAGGCCGCCGACCTGCTGCCCGACATCATCCTCATGGACGTCCGGATGCCGCGCCGCAGCGGGATCGAGGCCTGTACGGCGATCAAGGACGTGGCGCCCAGCACCAAGATCATCATGCTGACGATAAGCGACGAGGAGGCCGACCTCTACGAGGCGATCAAGGCGGGGGCCACCGGCTACCTGCTCAAGGAGATCTCCACCGACGAGGTCGCCACCGCGATCCGCGCGGTCGCCGACGGGCAGTCGCAGATCAGCCCCTCGATGGCGTCCAAGCTGCTCACCGAGTTCAAGTCGATGATCCAGCGCCGCTCCGACGACCGGGACCTGGTGCCCGCGCCCCGGCTCACCGACCGGGAGCTGGAGGTGCTCAAGCTGGTGGCGACCGGGATGAACAACCGGGAGATCGCCAAGGAGCTGTTCATCAGCGAGAACACCGTGAAGAACCATGTGCGCAACATCCTGGAGAAGCTCCAGCTGCACTCCAGGATGGAGGCCGTGGTGTACGCGATGCGGGAGAAGATCCTCGAAATAGGGTGAGCCGGGCGGGACTCAGCGGTCCGTCAGCAGTTTCTCCAGGGTCGGGCGCAGCCGCTCGTCGTGCAGCGTCCCGACCCGCACCCCGTCGCAGCCGACCCAGTCGGCCGCCTCGCGCAGCGCCGTCGCCAGTGCCTCGACGTGCCGGGCACCGCCGCCGTCCAGCGAGATCTGCCGGGCGACCAGGGTGCGCCCCTCGCGGGCCGGGTCGACCCGGCCGACCAGCCGGCCGCCGGTCAGCAGCGGCATCGCGAAGTAGCCGTGCACCCGCTTGTGCTTGGGCGTGTACGCCTCCAGCCGGTGCGTCATGCCGAAGATCCGCTCGGTGCGGGCGCGGTCCCAGACCAGCGAGTCGAACGGCGAGAGCAGCGTGGTGCGGTGGCGCCCGCGCGGGGCGGTGGCGAGGGCGGCCGGGTCGGCCCAGGCCGGGGCCGGGGCGCCGTCCGGGCCCCAGCCGGCCACCTCGACCGGGACGAGCCCGCTGTCGGCGAGCACCGGGTCCAACTGCTCGGCGCGCAGCCGGTGGTAGTCCAGCAGGTCGGCCCGGGTGGCCACGCCGAGCGCGGCGCCGGCCTGGCCGACCAGGGTGCGCAGGCAGTCCTCGTCCGACCGGTCCTGTCCGAACAGCTCGGCCGGGACGGCCTGTTCGGCCAGCGCGTAGACCCGCTTCCAGCTCCGGCGCTCGGTGCAGACCACGTCCCCGAAGGCCAGCGCCCGCTCGACCGCGATCTTGGTGTCGGACCAGTCCCACCACTCGGCGGTCCGCTTGGCGCCGCCCAGCCCGGTGGAGGTCAACGGCCCCTCGGCGCGCAGCTTGTCGAGCACGGCGCGGTAGGTCTCGGGTGCGACCTGGTGGCCCCAGAGGTGGCCGCGGTCGCGGTAGCGGCGGCGCCGGAAGGCGAACAGCGGCCACTCCTCGACCGGCAGGACGCAGGCCGCGTGCGACCAGTACTCGAAGCTCGTGCCGCCGCCCCAGTAGGCCGCCTCGACGGCCGGGCGGCCGACCGCGCCGAGCCGGGCGTACGGCACCAGCTCGTGCGAGCGGGCGAGCACCGAGATGGTGTCCAGCTGGACGGCGCCCAGGTGCCGCAGCACCCCGCGCACCCCGCCGCGGCGGTCCGGCGCGCCCAGCAGGCCCTGGGCGCGCAGGGCGATCCGGCGGGCGTCGTCCGCGCTGAGGACGGCGACGGGGGCGGGGCGGGGGTCAGCGGCGGTCATGCCGGGGAGCGTAGCCCCGGGCACTGACAGCGCGGGCCGGGGGCGGGGTGCGGCCCGCAACGGACCGCAACGGCCCGCTTCCGGGTCGGCCCCGAGGCCTCAGGCCAGGTCGGAGGGCAGCAGGGAGGCGATCCAGGCGTCGTGGAAGACGCCGCGCTGCTCGGCGTACGAGCGCAGGGTGCCCTCGAAGCGGTAGCCGGCCTTCGCGGCGACCGCGCGGGAGCCCTCGTTGCCGACGTAGGCCTGCCACTCCAGGCGGCGCAGGCCGAGCTCGCGCAGGCCGAAGAGGGAGACGGCGCGGGCGGCCTCGGTGGTGTAGCCGCGGCCGCGGAACTCCTTCACGGCCCACCAGCCGATCTCGGCGGAGCCCGGGTCGTGGGCGCGCAGGACGAGCCCCTGGGACCCGACCAGGGCGCCGGACTCGCGCTCGAACACGCACCAGATCCGGTTCGCTCCGGTGCGCCAGCCCTCGATGGCGAGATCGCGCACGAAGAACTCCGCGTCCTCGCGCCGGTACGGAGACGGAACGACCGTCCAGCGCTGGATCTCCGGATCCTGGCACGCCGCGAAGACCGCGTCGATGTCGGATTCCTGCGGGGGGCGCAGGACGAGCCGCTCGGTGGTCAGGACGTCCGGTTCGGTGCTGGTTTCTTCCATGAACGGATTATTTCGCCGGGTGAGGCGGCCGGGCATCCGAATATCCCGCCGGTCCGCCCGCCCGGCAGGAGGCCGATTCCAGGGCTCGCCGACCGTTTTGCCCCGGTGGGCGGTGCTATCGGGCCATGTGCCCGCGGGGGTGACACGGGAATACCGTGCTGACGCACCTCCCGGGGGGTTGGACTCCTCGCATACGATGGCCCGTGCGGTGGGGTGACCCGCCGTGCAGTCGTCCAGTGCCAATACAGGCAAGGAGCCCGCTCACGTGTCCGTCTTCGACAAGATCCTGCGCGCCGGCGAGGGCAAGATCCTTCGCAAGCTGCAGCGGATTGCTGCCCAGGTCAACTCCATCGAAGAGGACTTCGTCAACCTCACCGACGCCGAGCTGCGCGCACTGACCGACGAGTACAAGCAGCGGCTCGTCGACGGCGAGAGCCTGGACGACATCCTCCCCGAGGCGTTCGCCACTGTCCGCGAGGCCGCCAAGCGCGTGCTCGGCCAGCGGCACTACGACGTCCAGCTGATGGGCGGCGCCGCCCTGCACTACGGGTACGTCGCCGAGATGCGCACCGGTGAGGGCAAGACCCTCGTCGGCACCCTGCCCGCGTACCTGAACGCGCTGACCGGCAAGGGCGTCCACCTGATCACGGTCAACGACTACCTCGCCGAGCGCGACTCGGAGTGGATGGGGCGGGTGCACCGCTTCCTCGGCCTCGAGGTCGGTGTGATCCTGGGCAGCATGACGCCCGTCGAGCGCAAGCGCCAGTACGGGATGGACATCACGTACGGCACGAACAACGAGTTCGGCTTCGACTACCTGCGCGACAACATGGCCTGGTCGCAGGACGAACTCGTCCAGCGCGGCCACTACTTCGCGGTCGTCGACGAGGTCGACTCGATCCTGATCGACGAGGCCCGCACCCCGCTGATCATCTCCGGCCCGGCCGACCAGGCGACCAAGTGGTACGCCGACTTCGCCAAGCTGGTGCAGCGCCTGAAGGTCGACCGCGACTACGAGGTCGACGAGAAGAAGCGCACCGTCGGCATCCTGGAGGAGGGTGTCAGCCGGGTCGAGGACTACCTGGGCATCGACAACCTCTACGAGTCGGTGAACACCCCGCTGGTCGGCTTCCTGAACAACGCCATCAAGGCGAAGGAGCTGTACAAGCGGGACAAGGACTACGTCGTGATGAACGGCGAGGTCATGATCGTCGACGAGCACACCGGCCGCATCCTGGCCGGCCGCCGCTACAACGAGGGCATGCACCAGGCGATCGAGGCCAAGGAGGGGGTGGAGGTCCAGAACGAGAACCAGACCCTGGCCACCATCACCCTGCAGAACTTCTTCCGCCTGTACGACAAGCTCGCGGGCATGACCGGTACCGGCACCACCGAGGCCGCCGAGTTCCACCAGATCTACAAGCTCGGCGTGGTGCCGATCCCGACCAACAAGACGCCGCTGCGCATCGACCAGCCCGACCTGATCTACAAGTCGGAGCCGGCCAAGTTCGCCGCCGTGGTCGAGGACATCGCCGAGAAGCACGAGAAGGGCCAGCCGGTGCTGGTCGGCACCGTGTCGGTCGAGAAGTCCGAGTACCTGTCGCAGGAGCTGCGCAAGCGCGGCATCCCGCACGAGGTGCTGAACGCCAAGCACCACGAGCGCGAGGCGCAGATCGTCGCGCAGGCCGGCCGCAAGGGCGCCGTCACCGTCGCCACCAACATGGCCGGCCGTGGTACCGACATCATGCTCGGCGGCAACTCCGACCACCTCGCGGCGGCCGAGCTGGCGCAGCGCGGGCTGACCCCGACGGACACCCCGGAGGAGTACGAGGCCGCCTTCCCGGCCGCGCTGGAGAAGGCCAAGGCCTCGGTCAAGGCCGAGCAGGACGAGGTCAAGGAGGCCGGTGGCCTCTACGTCCTCGGCACCGAGCGGCACGAGTCCCGCCGGATCGACAACCAGCTGCGCGGCCGCTCCGGCCGTCAGGGCGACCCGGGCGAGTCCCGCTTCTACCTGTCGCTGGGCGACGACCTGATGCGCCTGTTCAAGGCCGGCATGGTCGAGCGCGTGCTCTCGATGGCCAACGTCCCGGAGGACGTGCCGATCGAGTCCAAGATGGTCACCCGCGCCATCGCCTCCGCGCAGACCCAGGTCGAGCAGCAGAACTTCGAGATCCGCAAGAACGTCCTCAAGTACGACGAGGTGCTCAACCGCCAGCGCGAGGTCATCTACGGCGAGCGCCGCCGGGTGCTGGAGGGCGAGGACCTCCAGGAGCAGGTCGGCCACTTCATGGACGACACCGTCGAGGCGTACGTCCGGGCGGCCACCGGTGAGGGCTTCGAGGACGACTGGGACCTGGAGAAGCTCTGGACCGCGCTCAAGCAGCTCTACCCGGTCACCCTGGACCTGGAGGAGCTGGAGGAGGAGGCCGGCGGCCAGGCCGGTCTGACCCCCGAGTTCCTGATCAAGTCCATCCAGGAGGACATCCAGGGCCAGTACGGCGCCCGAGAGGACCAGCTGGGCGCTGAGATCATGCGCGAGCTGGAGCGCCGGGTCGTGCTGTCGGTGCTGGACCGCCGCTGGCGCGAGCACCTCTACGAGATGGACTACCTCCAGGAGGGCATCGGCCTGCGGGCCATGGCGCAGCGCGACCCGCTGATCGAGTACCAGCGCGAGGGCTTCGACATGTTCACCGCGATGATGGAGGGCATCAAGGAGGAGTCCGTCGGCTACCTGTTCAACCTGGAGGTCCAGGTCGAGCAGCAGGTCGAGGAGGTCCCGGTCGAGGACGCCCAGGTGGTGCTCGACAAGCTGGAGAAGGACGCCGCCCGCCCGGAGATCAAGGCCAAGGGCCTGGAGGCCCCGAAGCCGCAGCGGCTGCACTACACGGCCCCCTCGGACGAGGTCGGCGGCGGTGTCATCGAGGGCGACTTCGAGGACCTCGCGCCGGAGGACGAGGGCGACGGGCTGACCCGCGCCGAGCGCCGCAAGGCCGCGAAGTCGGCCAAGGGCCGCCGCCGCAAGGGCTGAGCCGGCCGCCGGACACCAGCCAGGACGCCACGCAGGGCGCCGTTCCCGGACCGGGACGGCGCCCTGCGCCGTCGGGTACCGCCGGGGGTGCGGCGGGGCGCTCACCGGGCCTCCACGGCGGTGCACTGCCACTGCCCGGCCGGGCCGCGCTGCTCCAGCCGGAAGGCCACCACGTGGTGGCGCCGGCCGAGGTCGACCCGCACGCAGGCCTCGACCGCGTCCGGGGCGGGCGAGCGGTCGTGCACCGGGCCGAGCCGGGGCCGGTCGGCGGGGCCGCCGCGGCGCAGCGCACCGGCCCGTACCAGCGAGGCGAGCTGTCCGTAGCCGGCCAGGCTGGTGTGCCGCATCAGCTGGCCGGAGGGCCGGGCGCCGGTGAGCACCTCGACCAGCCGGTGGGCGAACCGGGCGGCCAGCGCCCCGGAGTCGGGTCCGGGGGAGTCGGGTCCGGGGGAGGCGGCGCAGGCGGCGCGCGGGTGGCGCGGTCGGCGGCCGGCCGGGTCGCAGCCGTCGGCGTCGCGCGGACGGCGGTGCGGGTGGGCGGTGGGACGGGCGGTGAACCGGACGGTCACGGGGTGGCTCCTCGGCTGGGTGGTGCGGGTACGGACGGGTCCAGGCTGGAGGCGTCCGGCGCGGGGCGGCAACGGGTTTCCTGAGTGCCCGGGGCAGGCTTCGGAGTTCACCTATCCGGGGGAACCGGCCAGTGCGGCGACGGGCCGGACGGGCCGGTCGCCGGCGCCCGGTTGACGTGCGGGGACGGACCGTACGGCCCGAAAGGGGACGCTCCGACTGGGCGGACCGGGTGGCGGCGCGCGGCCGCCGCGTTGCGCCGTACCGGCCCGGAGCGCACCATCGGACCCTGACCGGGAGCGGACGGCCGGGCTCCCACGACGAGGGGCGGCCGGTATGGCGACACGGGTGGCGGCGGCGTCGGCCGCGGGCACCGCTCCGTCCGCCGCGGGCGGTCCCCGGCGCGGCCTGGTGCTGGGCGGCGGCGGGATGCTCGGCGCGGCGTGGACGGTCGGTGCGCTGTGCGCCGTCGAGGAGGCCACCGGGCGGCAGCCGGGCGAGGCCGACGTCCTGCTCGGCACCTCGGCGGGCGCGATCCTCGCCGCGATGCTGGCCGGCGGCGTCCGCCCCGAGCACCTGCGCGACCACCAGCGCGGCCTGCCGATCACGGAGGGCCCGCTGGCCGGGGTGGCCTTCGACTACGACACCGCCGTCGGCGGTGCGCTGCCGCCCCGCCCGCGGGCCGGCATCGGCTCGCCGGGGCTGCTGCGCGACGCCGTCCGGCATCCGCGCGAGTACCCGCTGCTGACCATGGTCTCGGCGCTCGCACCGCACGGCCGGGGCTCGCTGGCGCCGGTCGGCGAGCTGGTGCGCGGCCTGCTCGGCGACACCGGACCGCTCGGCGGCGGTGGACCGGCCGGCGACGACGGCCGGCCGGAGCCCGGCGGCGGGGGATCGCCGCTGCGGGTGGTGGCCGTGGACTACCGCAGCGGCCGCCGGGTCGTCTTCGGCGACCCGGGCGCCCCGGCCGTCCCGGTGCCCGACGCCGTGATGGCCTCCTGCGCGATCCCCGGCTGGTTCGTGCCGGTGCGGCTGGACGGCTCGGCGTACGTGGACGGCGGCTGCTGGTCCGCCACCAACGCCGACCTGATGCTCGGCCGGGGGCTGGACGAGGTGTACGTGCTCGCCCCGATGGCGCTGCGGCTGGACCCCCGGCCGGGGCGGGCCGGGCGGCGGGGCGGGCTCGCGTCCGGCCGCGACACCCTGGCCGCCCTGCGTGAGTGGCGCGCCCGGGAACGCCCCCGCGGCGTGCTCGCCCAGCTGGTGAGCCGCTACCGCCACGCCGTCACCCGGCAGCTGCTGCGCGAGGCCGCGCTGCTGCGGGCCGAGGGCGTCCGGGTGCTGCTGCTCGCGCCGACCCCGGCGGACCTCGCGGCGATGGGCCCGAACATGATGGACCCGGCCCGCCGCGGCGCGGTCCTGGAGAGCGCCCTGCGCACCGGCCGGGAGGCGCTGCGGCCCCGGCGGTGAGGGCCCGGCCCGGGACCGGAGGCGATCACGGGCCGTCCGGCGGCGCCTATTCTTGGGGCGCTGGAGTCTTGGGGCGCCGGAGAATCGGTGCCGCTGGACGAACCCCGCTGGACGAACCCTGCTGGACGAACCGGAGAGTGCCACCGATGCGCGTGTACGTGCCCACCACCCTGACCGGCCTGGCGGCGGCGCGCGAGGGCGGCGCCCTGGACCAGTCCGCCGCGTACGCCGTGACGCCCGCGCTGCGCGAGTGGTACGTCAGCGACGACCTGGAGGAGCTGGAGTACGCGGCGCTGAACCGGGCCGCGCAGTCCTCGCTGCGGCTGCTGGCCGCCGACCCGCAGGCCCCGTGCCGCCGGGTGGTGGTGGCGCTGGACGTGGCCGACGCCTCGGTGCGGCCCTTCCCCGGGGACGAGTACCAGGACCAGGCCTCGCTCGGCCGGGTGGTTCTGGCCGGCCCGGTGCGGCTGGCCAAGGCGGCCGCGGTGCACGCCGACGTGGCCGACGACGAGGTGGTCACGGACGTGGCGGCGGCGGTGGCGGCGGTGGCCGCGGCCGACGCGGGCGACCAGGACGCCCAGTTCACCGTGGACGGCGCGGAGGACCACGACCTGCTCTGGTACGCGACCCAGGAGATCCCCTCCCTGCTCGCGTGAGGTCCGTCCTACCGGCGTGTCACCCGGTCGGGTTACCGTTTCACCCTGTGCGCACTCACATCGTTTGGGACTGGAACGGCACGCTCTTCCACGACATGGAGGCGGTGCTCGGGGCGAGCAATGCCGCGTTCGCGACCGTCGGCATCGAGCCGATGAGCCTCCAGGAGTACCGCGAGCAGTACGAGATCCCGATCCCCCGCTTCTACCAGCGACTGCTCGGCCGGATGCCCTCCACGCAGGAGTGGCTGAGGCTCGACGACGCGTTCCACGACCGCTACCGGGAGCTCAGCGCCTCCTGCGGGCTGACCGAGGGCGTGCGCGAGCTGATGGACGGCTGGCGGGCGGCCGGGAACAGCCAGTCGCTGCTGTCGATGTACGAGCACGACGCGCTGCTCCCGCTGGTCGACACCTTCGGCCTGACCGGCGGCTTCCTGCGGGTGGACGGCCGCAGCGGCCCGTCCGGCGGCCAGAAGGCGGAGCACCTGACCCGGCACCTGGCCGCGCTCGGCGAGCGGGTGGACCCGGCCCGTACGGTGCTGATCGGCGACGCCGCGGACGACGCCGTGGCGGCGCTCGGCGCGGGCGCCCACGCGGTGCTCTACACCGGCGGTTCGCACACCCGGGAGAAGCTGGAGCCGGTCGGCGTCCCGGTGGTGGACAGTCTGGCCGAGGCGGTCGAGCTGGCCGGCCGGATCGCGGGCTGAACCCCGGGCCCTCCCGTCCCCGGCCGGACCGCGGGCCCTCCCGCCGTTGCGGGCCGGACCGCGGGCCCCGGGAAGCGGGCGGACGTGGCGGGCGCCACGACCGCCGTGCCCGGGTGTGAAAGGGCGGATCGCGCCCCGGCTGGTCAGGCTGGTGTCACACCCGACCAGCCGCCAGGACGGAGCCACCATGCCCATCGACGCAGTCACCGAGGTCCCGGTGCCGGTCAACGAGCCGGTGCACGCGTACGCGCCCGGCAGCCCGGAGCGGGGCCGGCTGGTCCGGCGGCTGGACGAGCTGGCCGCCGAGCAGGTCCCGCTGCCGATGACCATCGGCGGTGAGCAGCGCTTCGGCGGCGGCGAGCGGATCGAGGTCGTCCAGCCGCACCACCACGCCGCCAAGCTGGGCGTGCTCGGCAACGCCACCCGGGAGGACGCCCGGGCGGCGGTGGACGCGGCGCTGGCCGCCGGGCGGCAGTGGCGCTCGCTCTCCTTCGACGACCGCGCGGCGGTCTTCCTGCGCGCCGCCGACCTGCTCGCCGGCCCCTGGCGGGAGACGCTCAACGCGGCCACCATGCTCGGCCAGTCCAAGACCGCTCAGCAGGCGGAGATCGACTCCGCCTGCGAGCTGATCGACTTCTGGCGGTTCAACGTCCACTTCGCCCGGCAGATCCTGGCCGACCAGCCGGCCTCCTCGCCCGGCGTGTGGAACCGAACCGACCACCGCCCGCTGGAAGGTTTCGTCTACGCGGTCACCCCGTTCAACTTCACCGCGATCGCCGGCAACCTGCCCACCGCCCCGGCGCTGCTGGGCAACACCGTGGTCTGGAAGCCCGCGCCGACCCAGACCCTGGCCGCCCACCACCTGATGCGGCTGCTGGAGGCGGCCGGCCTGCCGCCCGGGGTGATCAACCTGGTGACCGGCGACGGCCTCCAGGTCTCCCCGGTGGCGCTGGCCGACCCGGCGCTCGCCGGGCTGCACTTCACCGGCTCCACCGCCACCTTCCAGTACCTGTGGCAGACCATCGGCGCCAACATCGGCGGCTACCGCACGTACCCGAGGATCGTCGGCGAGACCGGCGGCAAGGACTTCCTGCTGGCCCACCGCTCGGCCGACCCGGAGATCCTGAGGACCGCGCTGATCCGCGGCGCCTTCGAGTACCAGGGCCAGAAGTGCTCGGCGCTCTCCCGCGCCTACCTGCCGCGCAGCCTCTGGCAGCGGATCAAGGACGACTTCCTGGCCGAGGTGGACGCGCTCGCGGTGGGCGACGTGACCGACCTGTCCAATTTCATGGGCGCCCTCATCGACCGGCGCGCCTTCGAGCGGAACCGGGACGCCATCGACCGGGCGAAGGCCGATCCGACGATCGAACTGGCGGCCGGCGGACAGTACGACGACGCGATCGGATGGTTCGTCCGGCCGACCGTGCTGGTCTCCTCCGACCACCGGGGCGAGATCTTCCGGACCGAGTACTTCGGCCCGATCCTCGCCGTCCACGTCTACGAGGACTCCCGCTGGGACGACGTGCTCCGCCGGGTCGACGACGGCGCCCCGTACGGCCTGACCGGCTCGGTGATCGCGCAGGATCGTTACGCCATCGCCCAGGCCGTCGAGGAACTGCGCTTCACGGCCGGGAACTTCTACATCAACGACAAGCCGACCGGGGCCGTCGTCGGCCAGCAGCCCTTCGGCGGCGGCCGGGCCTCCGGCACCAACGACAAGGCGGGCGCCGCGCAGAACCTGCTCCGCTGGACCTCCGCACGGTCGATCAAGGAGTCCTTCGTCCCGCCGACGCACCACGGCTACCCGCACATGGGCTGAGAGTGAACACCGGACTCCGGTTTGGACATGGTGTCCAGGACGGACCCGACTTCCTGCGGGTTTGCGCCTACCTGTCCCTGTCCACCTTCGATTGATCCGGTTAGGCTGGCTGGCGTCGTCGGGTGGCTGCAGGACGAATGAGTCGTCCTACCCGCTGGGAGGACGTTTCATGCGTGCCATGAGCCCCTTTCAGTCGGATGGTGCGGCAGGATTGCGGTGACCCGTCGGTGTACATCCACACACCACCGAGTCACGCAACGGCGCGCGACAGGAGCCAAGAAGTCATGCAGACCAAGCTGGACGCAGCCAAGGCCGAACTGCTCAAGAAGGCAGCCGCAGCCGCTGAGAACAGCCAGGTGGGGGGAGCGGCGCCGGGGGAAGGTCTGAGCAATGGCGCTCTGACCGCGTACCTGCACCACTACTACCTCCACACCGCGCCCGAGGACCTGGTCGACCGCGACCCGGTCGACGTCTACGGCGCGGCCGCCTCCCACTACCGGCTGGGCCTCAAGCGCCCGCAGGGCACCGCCGAGGTGCGGGTCCACACCCCCTCGGTCGAGGAGAACGGCTGGTCCTGCGGCCACACCGTGGTCGAGGTCGTCACCGACGACATGCCCTTCCTGGTCGACTCCGTCACCAACGAGCTGTCCCGCCAGGACCGCGCGATCCACATCGTGATCCACCCCCAGCTGGTCGTCCGCCGTGACATCACCGGCAAGCTGCTGGAGATCCTGGACGTCGACGCCTGCTCCCGCAGCCAGGCCGCCGGCACCGACTGGCCGGCCGACGCGACCGTCGAGTCGTGGATGCACATCGAGGTCGACCGCGAGACCGACCGCGAGGACCTGCGCTCCATCGAGGCCGACCTGCGCCGCGTGCTCGGCGACGTCCGCGAGGTCGTCGAGGACTGGGGCAAGATGCGCGAGAGCGCGCTGCGCCTGGCCGACGAGCTGGCCGAGCAGCCCCCGGCCGGCCTGCCCGAGCAGGAGGTCGGCGAGGCCTGGGAGCTGATGCGCTGGCTCGCCGACGACCACTTCACCTTCCTCGGCTACCGCGAGTACGACCTGGTCGAGCACGAGGGCGAGGAGGTCCTCAAGGCCGTCGCCGGGACCGGCCTCGGCATCCTGCGCGCCGACCCGCACAGCCACGACGACGCCCACCACGCGGTCAGCGAGGCCTTCGGCCGGCTCTCCGCGCCGGTGCGCGCCAAGGCCCACGAGAAGAAGCTCCTCGTCCTGACCAAGGCCAACAGCCGGGCCACCGTGCACCGCCCGTCCTACCTGGACTACGTCGGCGTGAAGAAGTTCAACGCCGCCGGCGAGCCGATCGGCGAGCGCCGCTTCCTCGGCCTGTTCTCCTCCGCCGCCTACACCGAGTCGGTCACCCGCATCCCGGTCGTGCGCCGCAAGGTCCAGGAGGTGCTGGAGGAGTCCGGCTTCTCCAGCGAGAGCCACGACGGCCGCGACCTGCTCCAGATCATGGAGACCTTCCCGCGGGACGAGATCTTCCAGACCCCGGCCTCCGAGCTGCTCTCCATCGCGACGAGCGTGCTCTACCTCCAGGAGCGCCGCAAGCTGCGGCTGTTCCTGCGCCAGGACGAGTACGGGCGCTACTTCTCGGCGTTCATCTACCTGCCGCGCGACCGCTACACCACGCGCATCCGGCTGCTGATCACCGACATCCTCAAGGAGGAGCTGAACGGCGCCACCATCGACTACACGGTGTACGCCACCGAGTCGGTGCTGACCCGCCTGCACTTCGTGGTCCGGGTCGCCCCGGGCACCGAGCTGCCGCACCTCTCCGACACGGACATCGAGCGGATCGAGAACCGGCTGGCCGAGGCCGCCCGGTTCTGGATGGACGGCTTCCACGACCAGCTGCACACCGAGCTGGGCGAGGAGAAGGCCGCCGAACTCGGCCACAAGTACGCCAACGCCTTCCCCGACGGCTACCGCGCCGACTTCCCGCCGCGCACCGCCGTCGCCGACATCAAGCAGATCGAGTCGCTGCACGGCGAGGGCGACTTCCGCCTCAACCTGTACCAGCCGGTCGGCGCCGGCGACGACGAGCGCCGCTTCAAGATCTACCGGGTCGGCGGCCCGATCTCGCTCACCGAGGTCCTGCCGGTGCTCCAGCGCCTGGGCGTCGAGGTGCTGGACGAGCACCCGTACGCGCTGCGCCGCTCCGACGGCACCACCGCGTGGGTCTACGACTTCGGCCTGAAGCTGCGCGAGGCCACCGAGCTCACCGACGAGGCCCGCGAGCGCTTCCAGGAGACCTTCGCCGCCACCTGGACCGGCAAGGCCGAGAACGACGGCTTCAACGAGCTGGTGCTGACCGCCGGACTGACCTGGCGCCAGGCGATGATGCTGCGCACGTACGCCAAGTACCTGCGCCAGGCGGGCTCCACGTTCTCCCAGGACTACATGGAGGACGCGCTCCGCAACAACACCCACACCACCCGCCTGCTGGTCAACCTGTTCGAGGCCCGGCTGAGCCCGAGCCACCGTTCGGGCGCCCTGGAGCTGACCGAGGGCATCCTGGAGGAGCTGTCCGGCGCCCTCGACGAGGTCGTCTCGCTGGACGAGGACCGCATCCTGCGCTCCTTCCTGAACCTCATCAGGGCCACCCTGCGGACCAACTTCTTCCAGCGCACCGCCTCCGGCGAGTGGCACTCCTACGTGTCGATGAAGTTCGACCCGAAGGCCATCCCGGACCTGCCGGCCCCGCGCCCGGCGTTCGAGATCTGGGTCTACTCGCCGCAGGTCGAGGGCGTCCACCTGCGCTTCGGCAAGGTCGCCCGCGGCGGCCTGCGCTGGTCCGACCGGCGCGAGGACTTCCGCACCGAGATCCTGGGCCTGGTCAAGGCGCAGATGGTCAAGAACACCGTCATCGTCCCGGTCGGCGCCAAGGGCGGCTTCGTCGCCAAGCAGCTGCCGGACCCGACGGTCGACCGCGACGCCTGGCTGGCCGAGGGCGTCTCCTCGTACAAGACCTTCATCTCGGCGCTGCTCGACATCACCGACAACCTGGTCGGCGGCGAGGTCGTGCACCCGGCCGACGTGGTCCGCCACGACGAGGACGACACCTACCTGGTCGTCGCCGCCGACAAGGGCACCGCGACCTTCTCGGACATCGCCAACGGCGTCGCCGAGTCCTACGGCTTCTGGCTGGGCGACGCGTTCGCCTCCGGCGGCTCGGCCGGCTACGACCACAAGGGCATGGGCATCACCGCCCGCGGCGCCTGGGAGTCGGTCAAGCGCAACTTCCGCGAGCTCGGCGTCGACACCCAGACCGAGGACTTCACCGTCATCGGCATCGGTGACATGTCCGGCGACGTCTTCGGCAACGGCATGCTGCTCAGCGAGCACATCCGCCTGGTCGCCGCCTTCGACCACCGCCACATCTTCCTGGACCCGAACCCGGAGGCGGCCTCCTCGTACGCCGAGCGCCGCCGGCTGTTCGAGCTGCCGCGCAGCTCCTGGGACGACTACGACAAGTCGCTGATCTCGGCCGGCGGCGGGGTGTACCCCCGGTCGGCCAAGGCGATCCAGCTGACCCCGCAGGTCCGGGCCGCGCTCGGCGTCGAGGCGGCCAAGCTGACCCCGGCCGAGCTGATGCGGGCGGTCCTCCAGGCCCCGGTCGACCTGTTCTGGAACGGCGGCATCGGCACCTACGTCAAGGCGTCCACCGAGACCAACGCCGAGGTCGGCGACAAGTCCAACGACGCCATCCGGGTCAACGGCGAGCAGGTCCGCGCCCGGGTCATCGGCGAGGGCGGCAACCTCGGCTGCACCCAGCTCGGCCGCATCGAGTACGCGGCCACCGGCGGCCCGGAGGGCACCGGCGGCTGGATCGACACCGACGCGATCGACAACTCCGCCGGTGTGGACACCTCGGACCACGAGGTCAACATCAAGATCCTGCTCAACCAGGTCGTCGCCGAGGGCGACATGACGGTCAAGCAGCGCAACGTCCTGCTGGCCGAGATGACCGACGAGGTCGGCCACCTGGTGCTGCGCAACAACTACGCGCAGAACGTCGTGCTGGCCAACGCCGTCGCCCAGGCGCACAGCATGGTCAACGTGCACGCCCGGATGATCAGCCGCTTCGAGTCGGCCGGCCAGCTGGACCGCGGCCTGGAGTTCCTGCCCACCGAGCGCCAGATCCGTGAGCGCCAGCAGAACGGCCGCGGCCTCTCGCAGCCCGAGATGTCCGTCCTGCTCGCGTACACCAAGATCATCCTGGCCGAGGAGCTGCTGGCCACCGAGCTGCCGGACGACCCGTTCTTCCGCAGCGCGCTGCACGAGTACTTCCCGAGCGCGCTGCGGTCGAAGTTCGCCGACGCGATCGACAACCACGCGCTGCGCCGCGAGATCATCACCACGCTGATCGTCAACGACACGATCAACCGCGGTGGCTGCACCTTCGCCTTCCGCCTGAAGGAGGAGACCGGCGCGACCTACGAGGAGATCGCCCGGACGCACACCGCCGCGCGGGCCGTCTTCGACCTGGAGCCGATCTGGGCCGAGATCGAGGACCTGGACAACAAGGTCCCGGCCCGGGTGCAGACCAAGATGCGCCTGCACTCGCGGCGCCTGGTCGAGCGCGCCACCCGGTGGATGCTCAACAACCGCCGCCAGCCGCTCGACATCGCCGGCACCATCGAGTTCTTCCACGACCGCGTCAACCAGGTCTGGGCCTCGCTGCCCAAGCCGCTGCGCGGCGAGGACCTGACCTGGTTCGAGTCCGTGTACGGCGAGCTCGCCGCGGCCGGAGTGCCGGAGGAGCTGGCCACCCGGATCGCCGGCCTCTCCTCGGTCTTCCCGACCCTGGACGTCGCCGAGGTCGCGGACCGCTCCGGCAAGGACGTCGCCGAGGTCGCCGACCTCTACTACGACCTGGGCGACCGGCTCCAGATCTCGCACCTGCTCGACCGCATCATCGAGCTGCCCCGCACCGACCGCTGGTCGTCGATGGCCCGGGCCGCGATCCGCGAGGACCTCTTCGCGGCGCACGCGGCGCTGACCGCCGACGTCCTGGCCTGCGGCGCCGAGGGCGCCACCCCGGAGGAGCGGTACACCGCCTGGGCCGAGCTCAACTCGACCCTGCTGAACCGCGCCAAGAGCACCCTCGACGACATAAGGGGTTCGGACAACTACGAGCTGTCCAGCCTCTCGGTCGCGATGCGCGTCATCCGCACCCTGCTGCGCACCGGTTCGATGCGCTGACGGACGGCTGTGCCGGAGGGGCCCGCGTCCACGGACGCGGGCCCCTTCCGCATGCGCGGCCGCCGTGTCCGGAGGGCCGTCGATTCCGGGGTGTGACGGCGCGATCACCCTGCGCGCGAATCGAAGTGTGGTCGGGACGTGTCCCTGTGGTTAACGCGGCGTCACGAATGCCGTCATTTCTTGTCAGAGTTCCCAGCAAGTCGTGGAATTTCGCCCCAACTGCCCTTTTTGGTATCTGTTCTGACATGGCATGAGTTGCAGTAGGCTGACTCCGCGATAGGCGTCGCCGCAGGTCTCGTGCCGGAATGCACTTCGATGTGATGTGACATCAGGTGCCTTTCGGGGAGGTTCGGGCCGCCAGTCCCATTCGCGTTTCGGGGCCCGGACCGGCTCCACGCGATGCCACCTGAAGAGAGTTTCATGACGTCATTTGTGCAGGAACCCTTTTTCTGGGTCTTCATCGTGGTGATGCTCGCAGCCGTCGGAGCGGCCCTCCAGGCCCGCAGGACGAACCTCGCCCTGCGGCGGCGCAACGCCTCCCTGGAGGAGACGAGCGCCCTGGCACAGCGCCGGAGCGACGAGCTCGCCGCGCTGCACGACCACCTGCAGGGCCAGCACGCGTCCGAGCTGACCGCCGTCCGCCGGGACGCCGAGGAGGACACCAAGGCCGTCCTCAAGGCGGCGATGCGGACGCTGCAGGGCCTGGCCGACGAGCAGCAGGTCGTCATCGACAAGGTGCAGCGGAAGTACGGCGACAGCCCGCAGATCCTCGCCGACCTGATGACGATCGACCACACGAACAGCCAGTTCGGCCGGCGCGCCCAGGGCATCGCGGTGCTCTGCGGCGGCTGGCTGGGCCGCCGCGAGAGCGTCGCCTCGGTCTACGACGTGGTCCGCAGCGCCCAGGGCCGGATCCGGCACTTCGACCGGGTGCGGATCCACTCCCGGGTCAGCGTCTCGCTCGCCAGCAAGGTCGTCGAGCCGGTCGCCGTGGTGCTGTCCGAGCTGCTCGCCAACGCGACCAACTACTCCGCCCCGGACACCCCGGTGGAGGTCAGCGTCCAGGCCGTCCCCACCGGCGTCTGCCTGATCATCGACGACGCCGGCCTCGGCATGGGCCAGGAGGAGAAGGACCGCGCGGCACTGCTCCTCAACCCGGGCGCGCCGATCGGCCTCACCAGCCTGGGCAACCCCCCGAAGTTCGGCTTCGCCGTCTCCGGCATGCTGGCCGCCCGCTACGGCTTCCGGGTCTCCGTCGACTCGGTCTCCCCGTACGGGGGCGTGCGCGCCGTGGTGCTGCTGCCCGCCGAACTGCTCAGCAGCGAGGTCGCGGCCCCGCCCGTCGCCGAGCACACCGACTACACCGACTACCAGGCCCAGGCCGCGCCGGTGGAGCAGCCCGCGCAGTCCTGGGCGCCGGGAGCCGGCCAGCGGCTGGTGTCGCTGTCCGAGCCGGCGGCGCCCCTGGCCCCGGTGCCGGCGCCGTACGCGGCGACGGCGGGACCGGAGACCACCGCGGACGGACTGCTGCCCCGGCGCCGCCGCCAGCGCCCCGTGTCGGTCGTCCCCAACCCGCTGGACCCCGGTCGGGCCGAGGAGCCGGTGCGGAGCACCGGCCAGCACACGCCGTCCCGCCTCGGCGCGTTCCAGCGCGGCACGCTGTCCGGGCGCAACACCATGACCACGGAAGGAACCGAGATCCAGTGAGCCGTGATCTTTCCTGGGTGCTCAACGACGTACTCCAGGTACCCGGCGCCCGGCACGCCATCCTCGTCTCCGCCGACGGCCTCCTGCTCGAACGCTCCAGCGAGATCGGACGCGACGAGGCGGAGACCAACGCCGCCGCGATGAGCTCGATGCAGTCGCTGAGCCGCGCGGTCGCCCCGTTCGTCGGCGGAGGCGGCGGGCTCTGGCGCCAGACCCTGCTGGAGTACGACCACGGCTGGATCTTCCTGATCGCGGCCGGCAGCGGCGCGTACCTGGCCGCCTCCACCGCCCCCGACGTCGACATGGAGGCGATGTCCTTCCGGATGCAGCAGCAGGTGGGCGCGCTCGGACGGGCGATGTCGGCGGCGCCGCGCCAGAGCACGTTCAGCGGCTCATGACGGCCGGCGGCGAGGAACAGCGGGTCACCGGCGGCTTCATCCGCTCCTACGTCATCACCGGTGGACGCGAATTACCGAATGCGGACGACCTGTCTCTGATCACCTTGGTCACCGTCGCGCCCGAGCAGGACCTCCCCGCCCTGCCGAGCCCCGAAACCCGGGCGATCTGGGAGCTGTGCTCCGGCGGCTACCTCTCGGTGGCCGAGGTCGCGGCCCGGCTGGAGCTGCCGGTCGGGGTCGTGAGGCTGCTGCTGACGGACCTGATCCGGGAGGGACGGCTGCTGCGCCGGTCGGCCCCGCCCCCGGCCCAGGCCCCGGACCCGAGACTTCTAGAGAAGGTACTGCATGGACTTCAACGCCGGTTCGCCTGAGGACATCTACGTCCCCGGCGCGGTGACGACCGCTGTCAAGATCCTGGTCGTGGGGCACTTCGCGGTCGGCAAGACCACGCTCATCGGGGCGCTGTCGGAGATCGCCCCGCTGAGCACCGAGGAGAGCATGACGCAGGCGTCCATCCGCGTCGACGACCTCCGCGGCGTACCGGACAAGAAGACCACGACCGTCGCCCTGGACTTCGGCCGGCTGACCCTCGGCGACGACCTGGTGCTGTACCTGTTCGGCACGCCGGGACAGCAGCGGTTCATGCAGCTCTGGGAGGACATGGCGCGGGGGGCGCTGGGCGCCCTGCTGCTGGCCGACCCGACCCGCCTCGCGGACACCTTCCCCGTCATCGACCTGATCGAGCAGTACGGCCTGGAGTACGCGGTGGCGGTCAACAGCTTCGACCGGCAGAGCGACTACACCGAGGACCAGCTCCGCGAGGCGCTCGACCTGCTGCCGCACACGCCGGTGGTGTTCTGCGACGCGCGGGACCAGCGGTCCTCGGCCGACGCCCTGCTGACGCTCGTCCGGCACCTGCTCGAACGCGCCTCCTGACCTCCCCCACGCCTCCCTCCCCTCACGTCTCCCGGGTCCGCACCCGCCCGGGGCCACCCCCAAGGAACGACCCATGGAATCTCTGCAGCGACCCGTCCCGCAGTCGCCTCCGCCGGGCTGCCCGATGCACGTCGGCGTGAGCACGCCGCTCTACGGGGAGATGTTCTCGGCCGACCCCGACGCGGTCTACGACAAGCTGCGCGCCCACGGTCCCGCCGCGCCGGTGGAGTTGGCCCCCGGGGTGGACGCCACCCTGGTCACCTCGCACGAGGCCGCCCTGCGGGTGCTGCAGAACCCGGGGATGTTCGCCCGGGACTCGCGGCGCTGGGCGGCGCTCAACGAGGGCCGGGTGCCGATGGACAGCCCCGTCCTGCCGATGATGTTCTACCGGCCCAACTGCCTCTTCACGGACGGCGCCGAGCACCTGCGGCTGCGCAAGGCCGTCACCGAGAGCCTGGACCGGCTCAACGACAACCGGCTCAACCGGCACGTCGAGCGGATCGCCGGCTACCTGATCGACCAGTTCAGCGCGCTGGGCCGGGCCGACCTGCTGAACGACTACGCCAAGCTGCTGCCGCTGCTGCTGTTCAACCAGCTGTTCGGCTGCCCGGCCGACATCGGCGACCGGCTGACCCGCAGCATGTCCGCGCTCTTCGACGGCCTCGACGTGATCCAGGCCAACGAGGAGCTGACCTCCTGCCTGATGGACCTGGTCGCGCTGAAGCGCCGCCAGCCGGGCGACGACATCACCTCCTGGCTCATCCAGCACCCGGCCGGCCTGCGGGACGAGGAGCTCAAGGACCAGCTGGTCATGCTGATGGGCGCCGGCGTCGAGCCCGAGCGCAACCTGATCGGCAACGCGCTGCTCCTGCTGCTGTCCGGCGAGGGCGGCTCCGGACTGCGCATCGAGGACGCCCTCGACGACGTGCTGTGGAACAACCCGCCGATCGCCAACTACGCGACGCACTACCCGATGCAGGACCTCAACCTGGGCGGCGTCCCGATGGACGCCGGCAGCCCGGTGGTGATCAGCTTCGCCGCCGCCAACAGCGACCCCGCGCTCACCGACGCCCGGCTGACCCTCAGCAAGGGGGCCCACCTGGCCTGGGGCGCCGGCCCGCACGCCTGCCCGGCCAAGTCCCCGGCCCAGCTGATCGCCCTGAGCGCCATCGAGTGCCTGCTCAACGCGCTCCCGGACGTCACGCTCGCGGTTCCCGCGGAGCGCGTGGAGTGGCGGCCGGGCCCGTTCCAGCGCGGCCTGGTCTCGCTGCCGGTGCGGTTCAGCCCGGTGGCCGCCCGCACTGCGCGGCCGGTCGCGGACCCCGCCCCGGCCCCGTCGCCGGCCGGCTCCGAGCAGGCGCAGGCGTACCCGCAGCCCACCGCCGCCGCGCCCGCCCGGGCGCCGCAGAAGAAGGGCTGGTGGAGCTCCTTCCTGGACGTCTTCCGGGTCTGAATCCGGGCCCGATCCCGGGCCTGATTCAGGGCCCCGGGCGTCCGGGGCCCCGGGGATCCCGGTCCGACGCGCCGCCGGAAGCCGCCCGGTCACCGCGAGGTGAACGGCGTGCGACGGCGGTGCAGTACGTGACGTGGGCAACACGGATCGACGCTTGAGCGCGCTGTTGCTGGGTAGTACGCCGCCGTACTGCCCGCCCGCGTGTTGAAGGAGCCCGTGTGACCGCCATGTTGGAAGCCCGCCCCGCGGAGTCGGAGCGCCCTGACGGCAGGGTCGACCGCCGTGCCGCCGTACCGCTGCTGCGGAGGCTGCGGTCGGCCGAGGGGCTCGCCGATCCGAGCCCGGTCTACGACGGGCTGCGGGCGCTCGGGGACCTCGTCCCGGCGCCCTGGGGCGGCTACCTGGTCACCGGTTACGAAGCGTGCGACCAGGTCCTGCGCGGCAGGACCTGGCTCGTCCCGGACTTCGCCTGGCAGGAGCGGCAGACCGGGACGGAGCGCTGGGAGGCCGTCGCCACCCAGGAGATGAGCCGGACCCTCTCCCGGCTCAACGCCCCCGAGCACACCCGGCAGCGGCGCAGCCTCGGGAGCCTCTTCGACCGGAACACGCTGCGGGACATGGCGCCGGAGATCGAGGCCGACGTCACGGGGCTGCTCGACCGCCTGGCCGAGCGAATACGGACGGACGGCGAGGCGGACTTCGCCACCGTGGTCGGCGAGCAGCTGCCGATCGGCACCGTCGGTCGCTGGCTGGGCATCGCGCCCGCGGACTACCCGCACATCCTGACGATGACCCACAACCAGGTGCACGCCCAGGAACTGCTGCCCACCAAGAGCCAGCTGGCGGTCTCCGAGCAGGCCACCATGGACCTGCGCGAGTACTTCACCCGCCTCGTCCGGGAACGCCGCGAGAACGACGGCGACGACGTGATCGCCGGCTGGATCCGCACCTGGGACGGGCTGGAGTCCGACCGCGAGGCCACCGACCGGATGGTCTACCAGCTCACCATGTTCGTCACCATCGCCTCGCTGGAGACCACGGCGACGCTGCTTTCCTCGCTGGTGTGGCAGCTGCTGCAGTCGCCAGGCAGGTGGGAGTGGCTGCGGGAGCGGCCCGAGCACATCGACGAGGCGATCGACGAGGCGCTGCGCTACGACCCGCCGATCCGCGTCAACAGCCGCGTCGCGGGCGAGGACACCGTGCTGGCCGGGACGTTCCTCCCCAAGGACACCATGGTCCACGTGATGTACGGCGCGGCCAACCGCGATCCGCGCCGCAACCCGGACCCGCACACCTTCGACCCGCTCCGCCGGGGCACCCACCTCACCTTCGGCGGCGGCGCCCACTACTGCCTCGGCGCGGGCCTGGCCCGGCTGGAGGCGCGCGCCCTGCTCGGCCAGCTGCTGGAGCGCTTCCCGACGCTGCGGGCGGTGAGCCCGCCGGAGCACGCGCCCCGGATGGTCTTCCACCGGGTGACGTCCCTGAGAGTGGCCGCATGAACGTCTCCTCGCAGGCTCCCCAGTACCACCCGTACGCGATGCGGCCCCCGTACCCGGCGAACCCCCCGGCGCCCACCGGCTGGTACGCCCAGCCCGAGTCGGCCTCCGCTCTGGCACCCGAGCCGGCACCCGCTCTGGGCCCCGCTTTGGCACCCGAGCCGGCCTCCGAGCCGGCACCCGGGCCCGCGCCGGTCCGTACGGTCCGTTCCGAGCTCCGGGGAGCGGTGCTCCACGTCGAGCTGGACAGCCCGGAGACCGGGAACGCCGTCACCTCCGCCATGCTGGACGAACTCCTCGCCGTCCTCGCCGTGCCCGACCCCGCCGTGCGGGTGATCGTGCTGTCCGCTGCGGGCCGGGACTTCTGCCTCGGCGGCGACCGCGAGGAACTCCTCGCGGGCCTGGACGAGGACCCGACCGGCGGCCGGATACGCAGCTACGGGGACAGGGCGCGCAGGGTCTGCGACGCCCTCACCAACAGCCCCGCCGTGACCGTCGCACGGGTCCAGGGCCGGGCGACCGGCGCCGGCTTCGCCCTGGCGCTCGCCTGCGACCTGCGGGTCGGCGCCGACAACGCCGTCTTCCGGCTGCCCGAGCTGGCCCTGGGCCTGCCCGTCGCCTGGGGCGGGCTGCTGCCCCGCCTGCTCCACGAGGTCGGCGCGGCCCGGGTCCGGGAGATCATCCTCACCGGCCGGCCGGTCGGCGCGGTGGAGGCGCGGGAGCTCGCCATCCTGCAGCGGGTCGTCCCCGAGCAGGACCTGGACGGGGCGGTGGACGAGTGGGCCAGGCCCGTCACGCGCCGCCCCGAGGCCGCCCTGCGGGTCACCAAGACGCTGCTCGCCTCGCACGCGTCGGCCACCCGGCTGGCCGACGCCTCCGTGCTCGACTCCGAGCTGATGGCCTCGGTCCTCGCCGCCGCCCACTACACCCGCGGCCTCGCCGCCCGGCCCCCGGTCGACTGACCGGCGCGCGCGAAGGGGGCCCGCGTCCTCGGACGGGGGCCCCTTCCCCACGGGTGGAAATCGATTGTGGATCGTGCCCGCACGTTCGCTACCGTGTGCGATCGACGAAGGGGAGGGATCACCGTGGGGACGATCCGCAACACCCGTGCGGCGGTGGCCGTACTGACGATGGCTCTGGTCGTGGCCGGGGCGGCGGCCTGCGAGGGCGGCGGGGGCGGCGGGGGCGGCGCGGGGAAGGCCGGTGCGAGCGCGGCGGCCGCCACGCCGCCGCAGCCGTTCGGCGCGAACGGCTACCGGGGACTGCAGCTGTCGATGACCAAGGACGAGGTGCTCGCCGCCGGGGCCCTGGAGCCGTCGCCGGTCTCGGTGCTGAACGGCTGCACCGACTACGCGTACAAGGGCGGCCCGGCGCCGGATCCGGTCCGGATGGCGAACGAGGCGGAGGTCCACGCGAAGGCCGGCAAGGCGCTGGCCAGGATGGACGAGATGAGGGCGAAGCGGAAGACGCTCCCGCCGCTGGCGGCCGGGGCCTCGCTGAAGGAACTGCAGGAGCACAGCGCGCGCCTCCAGGAGCAGCTCCAGCAGGATGCCGCCGACCAGAAGGAGTTCGCCGAGCTCCAGAAGGACCTGGACCTCGTCACGCCCGCCCGCAAAGCCCGGGACGAGGCCCTCAGGGCCACCGGCCGGGTCAACTTCGGCACCGAGGGCCTGCGCCAGGTGGTGGCGCCCGCGGACGCCCGCACCGCCGAGGGCGTCGGCGCGGGTTCGACGGAGGAGGAGCTCAAGCGCGCCTACGAGGGCAAGGAGCTCAAGCCGACCAAGGGCGGCACGTACGAACTCCCGGCCGAGAGCGGCAGCGGCGGCCCGGACTGGTTCTACGAGTTCACCGTGGCCGACGGCAAGGTGGCCGGCCTCGCCCTGGTCAAGCACAACACCTACTGTTCCTGAGAACTCAATTGTGGATCATGGTCGTGGCCCCGGTACGGTGATCGCCGGTACGACCAAGGGGGATTGCGACATGGGAAAGACGCGCAGGTCGATGCGTGCGGTAGGGGTCGGCGTCTCGGTGGCGCTGCTCACCGTCGGGGCGGCGGCCTGTTCCACCGGCTCCTCCGACAAGGGGAAGGACGGCACGGCCAAGGCCCAGGCCGCCACCGGGGCGCCCACGGCGGCGCCCACGCCGAAGGGGCCCGAGGCCTTCGCGGCAGCCGGGTACCGGGGGCTGAAGCCGGGGATGGCCAAGGACGCCGGGCTGGCCACCGGAGCCCTGGAGAGCGCACCGGTCTCGCTGCTCGAAGGCTGCACGGACTTCGTCTACAAGGGCGGCCCGGCACCGGACCAGGCCCGGATGGCCGCCGAGGCGGCCACCGAGGCCCGGTACAAGGACCTGAACGCCAAGGCCGACGCGGCCAGCGGGAAGGCGCCCGCCCCGCAGGGCACCCTGCCGCCGAACGCCTCCGCCAAGGACGCGGCGGCCGCCGCCGCGGGCTCGGCCGCCGGGGCCGCGGACTCGGCCGCCGCCGCCAAGCTGATCGCCGACTCGACGATGGCCCTGGTCGACCTGAGGGTGGCGAAGGAGGCCAAGGAAGCGGCGTACCTGGCCACCGGCCGGGTCTCCTTCGCGGCGACGGGTCTGCGCGAGCTGGTCGCCCCGGCGGAGGCGAGGACGGCCGAGGGCATCGGCGCCGGTTCCACCCTGGAGGCGCTCCAGCAGGCGTACGGCGCCAAGGGCCTCCAGCAGGCCAAGAGCGGCAAGTACGTGCTGCCGGTCGAGGGACAGCAGGGCTGGCAGTACGAGTTCACCGTGGACGGCGCGAAGATCGCCGGGATGGCCGTGGTGAACCGCGACATCAAGTGCGCCTGACGGCCTGACCGGCTTGGTGGCTTGGCGGCTTGACCGCCTGGCGGCCCGACCGGCCGGCGGCGGAGGCCCCGACGAACCACCGGGTTCGTCGGGGCCTTTGCCGTACTCCGGTGGGAACCCGGCGGCCCGTGCGGACAGGTGGGAGCGTGCAACCGTCACAGCGGGCCCGATGGAGGAGCGGCGACCGACGGGCGTTCGGGGAGCTGTTCGCCGGCCCCGGCCCCGGCGCCCGCCCGTAGCGGGACCGCAACCGGGGGAGGGGCCGTGGAGCGCTGAACCGGCGCAGGGCGTGCGGCGGTCAGCCGCTGCCCGCCGCGATGAGCGGTTCGTGCCGCCCGCGCAGGGCCGAGCGGGCCCGGGCGACGCCGCCGGGGGTGGCGGGGGCTCCCGTGCCGACGGCGACGGTTCTCGCGCCGAGGCCCGCGCAGGTGCGGCAGATGCCGGGGCGGGGGACCGGGTCGTGGCAGCGGCCGCACTCGGCGTACGGCGTCGGCGGGGGCGCTTCGGGGCGTTCCGGCGGCAGCTTGCGGTGCAGCCGGTCCCGGAG
>NZ_JBHXEM010000081.1:0-19104 GCF_042724755.1 Kitasatospora sp. NPDC127067
TTGGCCCTGCGCCCCCTCCCCGGGCGCCCCCCCCCCCCCCCCGGCGGCCCCCCCCGACGCCCTCCCGCCAGGGAAAAGAGGCCGGAGCTCCGCCCGGGTAATAGGCTGGAGGCAGTCAGCCCGTTACCGAACCTGGAAGGACCCCTGTGGAGCTCGCCGCCTACGCCGATCTCGCCGTTCGGCTGGTGAACACCGAGGAGCCCGAGCGCGGCACCGACACGCTGACCTCCGTGGAGGCCGTGCGCGGCCTGTTCTCCGACTCCGCGCGGGCCGCCGCGCTCGCCGACGAGTCCGACCTGCCCCGGCTGCGGGCGGTACGGACCCGGCTGCGCGGGGTCTTCGAGGCCGCCGCGGAGGGGGACGAGATCCGCGGCGTCGACCTGCTGAACAGCCTGCTGATGGAGTACCCGGTCAGCCCGCTGGTCTCCGGGCACGACTACCTGGACGACGCCGGACGGCCGCGCTGGCACCTGCACCTGGCCGACAACTCCCCCACCGCCACCGCACACTTCACCGCGGTCGCCTGCATGGGCCTGGCCGTCCACCTGACCGAGCTGGGCGCCGACCGGCTCGGCATCTGCCAGGCCGCGCCCTGCCGCAACGCCTACCTGGACACCTCGACCAACCGCTCCCGCCGCTACTGCTCGGACCGCTGCGCGACCCGCGCCAACGTGGCCGCCTACCGGGCCCGCAAGCGCCAGGAGGCGGAGGCGGCGGCCCGGGGCGGGTCCTAGACGTCCTCCGCCCAGGCACCGAGCCGGCGGGCGAGGCCCGGCACCCGGGCCAGCCGCGGGGTGAGCAGCAGCCGCTCCAGCCGGCGCCCCGGCGCCAGCCAGACCGGGCTCGGGCGCAGCCGCAGCAGCACCCGGCCGAGCACCAGCTCGTCCGGCACGGCGCCGTAGCTGCGGCTGTCGCTGTCCACCGGGCGGTTGTCGGAGAGCAGCCACCAGCCCGTGGCCCGGCGCTCGGCGGCCCGCTTCACCACCAGCAGGTCCTGCTGGAAGGGGTGCCGGAAGACCACCACCGCGCCCGGCCGGATCGGCGCGCCGTAGCGGACCAGCAGCTGGTCGCCCTCGCGCAGGGTCGGGACCATCGACGGCCCCGCCACGTCGACGAGTCCGAACGGCAGCGCGCCGCCCCGGTCCGGCCCCCCGGCCCCGGCGTCCTGCGGTCGCGTGCTCCGCGCCACGACTCCTCCTCCTGCTCCGTCCGCCCCCAGTCTGCCGTACGGACCGTCACCGGTCCGATGTCCGGATTACCCCGGTTCCTGGTCCGTCTTTTGCCCTAGGCCCGCCGCCCGATCGCGAAACGGCGAGGCCGGAAGGGTAATCTCGGGCGCGGGAAGACGATCTAAGGAAGGACTCCCATGTTCTCTCGTCTGTTTGCACCTCGCGCCACCGCCCACGCCCACTGCGACCTGCCCTGCGGCGTGTACGACCCGGCACAGGCCAAGCTGGAGGCCGAGTCGGTCAAGGCCACCCAGGAGAAGTACCAGGCCAACGAGGACCCGCACTTCCGCGCCCGCGCCATCATCATCAAGGAGCAGCGCGCCGAGGCCGTCAAGCACCACATCTCGGTGCTGTGGAGCGACTACTTCAAGGCCCCGCACTTCGAGAAGTACCCGCAGCTGCACCAGCTGATCAACGACACCCTGAAGGCCGCCTCGGCCGCCAAGGCGTCCACCGACCCGGCCACCGGCCAGGCCCTGCTGGACCTGATCGCCGAGGTCGACAAGATCTTCTGGGAGACCAAGCAGGCCTGAGCCTGACGCGTCGCCACCCGACCGCCCCCGTCCGTACCACCGGACGGGGGCGGTCGCGCGTTCCCGGCCCGCCCCGGGCCGGTAAGGGTTGCCTGCCCTGAGTGGCTGTTATGCTGCCAGGGCGTCCGAGGGGGAAGTCCGGTGTGAATCCGGCGCTGACCCGCAACGGTGAGCACGGCCCGTACCAGCCCGTACGGCCCGCGCCAGCCCGATCGCCCCCGGCCGCTGAACTCCCGACAACTCGCCGCGGACTGCGAGGGGAACGGCGCCCCGGCACGCCTTCGGCCGGCGCCCGCCCCGGCGCACCCGCGGCCCGAGGCAAGGCGCACCCGTGGACCGTGCAGTCGTGGACCGTGCAGTCGGCCCGCCCACCCGTCGAATACCCGTCGTCCCGCTCGCCGCCGGCCTCGTCGCCGCCCTGCTGCTGTCACTGCTCTGCGGGGTCGCCCTCGGCTCCTCCGGACTCGGCCTGCCCCGGGTGCTGCGACTGCTGGGCGCCGGGCTGACGGGCGGACGGCTGGACGCGGGCGAGGCGGCCGCGTACGCGATCGTCTGGGAGATCCGGCTGCCGCGCACCGTGCTGGCCGCCGTCGTCGGCGCCGGACTCGCCGCCTGCGGGGTCGCCGTCCAGGCCCTGGTGCGCAACGCGCTGGCCGACCCCTTCGTGCTCGGCATCTCCTCCGGCGCGGCCGTCGGCGCCAACGCCGTCCTGCTCTTCGGCGCCTTCGCCTCGCTCGGGGTGTGGGCGATCTCCGCCTCCGCCTTCGGCTCCGCGCTGGCCGCCATGACGCTCGTCTACCTCGCCGCCCGCACCGCGTACGGGCTCACCCCGCTGCGCCTGGTGCTCACCGGCACCGCGCTGTCCTACGGCTTCTCCGCCGCCACCACCCTGATGGTCTTCGCCGCCGACCGCGGCGAGGCCGCCCGGGACGCCATGATGTGGCTGCTTGGCAGCCTCGGCGGCGCCACCTGGGGCAAGGTGCCGATCGCCGCCGTCACGGTGGTGGCCAGCCTCGCGTACCTGGCCTGCGCCGCCGGGCGGCTGGACGCGCTCGCCATGGGCGACGAGACCTCCGCCTCGCTCGGCGTGGACCCGGACCGGCTGCGCCGCGAGCTGTTCGTGGTGACCGCCGCCGTCACCGGCACCGTGGTCGCGGTCAGCGGGGCGATCGGCTTCGTCGGGCTGCTGATGCCGCACCTGGCGCGGATGCTGGTCGGCGCCGGGCACCGCCGGGTGCTGGTGATCGCGCCGCTCGCCGGGGCACTGCTGCTGGTCTGGGTGGACATCGCCTCGCGCACCCTGCTGGCACCCGCCGAACTGCCGGTCGGGGTGTTCACCGCGGTGCTCGGCGTGCCCGCCTTCCTGCTGATGATGCGCCGCCGCGGCCAGGCCCTCGGAGGAACCCGGTGACCGACGTGACCACGGCGACCGGCCCGACCGACCCGGCCGCGCCCGTCCCGGCGCGGGCCCAGGACCTCGCCGTCGACGCCGTCTCGGTCGAGCTGGCCGGCACCCGGCTGGTCCACGAGGTGAATCTGGCGGCCGCCGCCGGGCAGGTGGTCGGGCTGGTCGGCCCGAACGGCAGCGGCAAGTCGACCCTGCTGCGCTGCGTCTACCGGGTGCTGAAGCCGGCCGGCGGCGTGGTCCGGCTGGCCGGCGACGACCTGCACGCCCTGAGCGCCCGCGACACGGCCCGCCGGGTGGCCGCGCTGACCCAGGAGCACTCCGCCGAGTTCGACTTCACCGTCGCCGAGGTGGTCGCCATGGGCCGGCTGCCGCACCGCCGCGGCTTCGGCTCCCCGGCCGACGGGGACGCGGAGCGCTGCGCCGGGGCGCTGCGCAAGGTCCGGGCCGGGCACCTCGCCGAGCGCGGCTTCCTGAGCCTGTCCGGGGGCGAGAAGCAGCGGGTGCTGTTCGCCCGCGCGCTGGTCCAGGAACCGCGCCTGCTGGTGCTGGACGAACCCACCAACCACCTCGACATCGCCCACCAGTTGGAGGTGCTGGCGCTCGCCCGCGAGGCCGGCCCGACGGTGCTCACCGCGCTGCACGACCTCAACCTGGCGGCCGGCCACTGCGACCTGGTCTACGTGCTGCGGGCCGGGCGGATCGTCGCCTCCGGCCCGCCCCACGAGGTGCTCCGCCCCGCCCTGCTGGCCGAGGTGTTCGGCGTCCGCGCCACCCCGGTGCGGCACCCGGAGACCGGCGCCCTCCAGCTGCTGTTCGACCGGCTCGCCCCCTCCTCCTGACCCGTCCCGCCTGCCCAGAGGAACCACCTTGCGCACCAAGGCCGTTGCCACCGCCGCCCTGCTCGTCCTCGGACTCACCGCCTGCGGCGCCGAGATCGCCCCGAAGGAGGCCGCCACCGCCTCCGCCCACTACCCGGTGACGGTGGACAACTGCGGGCAGAAGCTCACCTTCGCGCAGAAGCCCGCCCGGGTGGTGACCAACGACGTCAACATCACCGAGCTGATGCTCTCCCTCGGCCTCGCCGACCGGATGGCCGGCTACGTGATGCCCGACGACAAGGGCCGGATCGACAAGGTGGCCTGGAAGGACGGCTACCAGCAGACCACCTGGCTCTCCAAGAAGGTGCTCACCAAGGAGATCGCCCTGGACGCCCGGGCCGACCTGGTCCTCGCCGGCTGGCACTACGGCTTCGACGAGGGCGCCGGCGTCACCCCGCAGGCCTTCAAGGCGCTCGGCGTCGACTCGTACGTGCTCAGCGAGTCCTGCCGCAGCGGCAAGGGCACCGAGCGCGGCGTGATGGACCCGCTGGAGGCCCTCTACACCGACCTGGCCAACCTCGGCGAGATCTTCGACGTCAAGGACCGCTCCGACCGGCTGATCGCGGACTTCAAGGCGCAGATCGCCGCCGTCCCGCAGCCCGAGCGCCGCCCGTCCGTCTTCCTGTACGACAGCGGGCAGGACAAGCCGTACACCGCCGGGAAGTTCGCCGCCGCCAACGAGATCATCGCCAAGGCCGGCGGGAGCAACATCATGGGCGACCTCGCCGACACCTGGGTCACGGCCGGCTGGGAGGGCGTGGTGCAGCGCGACCCGGAGGTGATCGTGATCAACGACTACGCGACGCCCGGGGCCGAGGAGAAGCGGAAGTTCCTGAAGTCCTTCCCGCCGCTGGCCAACGTCTCCGCGGTCAGGAACGACCGGATCTTCGTCATGGACTACGTCGACCTGGTGGAGAGCCCGCGCAACCCGGCCGCGGTCGGCGCGCTGGCCGAGTACCTGCGCACCGTGCCGGCCCGCTGACGGCCCCCGGTCCGCTCCTCCGGGGCGGTGGCCGCGGGCGTACGCTCAAGGTACGAGCCGACGGAACCCGACCGGAGGAGCGAGATCATGACCACGATGGCGGCCCCCGGCGCCTTCGACACCCGCGCCCTGCGCGAGGGCATCGAGCGCTGCGACGCCGAAACCCTCCTGGCGCTCTACGCGCAGGACGCCGAACTGCGCATGGTCGATCGCAAGACCCAGCCCAGCCACCCCCTGGTGATGCACGGCCGGGAGGAGATCGGCGCCATGCTGGACGACGTCTACGGCCGCGAGATGACCCACAAGCTGGAACAGGTGGTGGTCCAGGGCGACCACGCCGCCTTCCTGGAGTCCTGCCGGTACCCCGACGGCGTCCGGGTGCTGATGTCCTCGATGGCCGTGCTGCGGGACGGCCGGATCGTCGACCAGACCTCCGTCCAGGCCTGGGACGAGACGGGTCCCGAGCAGTAGGCTCACAGGCATGATCCGCACCGCCGTCGCCACCGACGTTCCCGTCATCCACGCCATGATCCGCGAACTCGCGGACTACGAGCAGGCCCTGCACGAGGCGAAGGCCACCGAGGAGCAGCTGCACGACGCCCTGTTCGGCGAGAACCCGGCCCTGTTCGGGCTGATCGCCGAGGACGACGCCACCGGTGAGCCGGTCGGCTTCGCGGTGTGGTTCCGCAACTTCTCGACCTGGCGCGGCACCCACGGGATCTACCTGGAGGACCTGTACGTCCGTCCGCAGGCGCGCGGCGGCGGCCACGGCAAGGCGCTGCTGCTGGAGCTCGCCCGGATCGCCGTCGAGCGCGGCTACTCCCGGGTCGAGTGGTCGGTCCTGGACTGGAACCAGCCCTCGATCGACTTCTACAAGGCGATCGGCGCGGTGCCGATGGACGAGTGGACGGTCTACCGGCTCACCGGCGAGGCCCTGGCCGAAGCCGGGCGGCGCTGAACGGCCGTCCGGAGACCGGCGAAAGGGTCTGCCACCCTGCGTCGCAATGCCTTACCATGAGTAACTCCCGAACCGGGGTGCGGAAGGCAGAGCGATGGTGGATGCGTGACGCCGGGCCCCCTACGGGGGTAGCAAGCGGTAACAAGCGGGGTACCAAGAAAGCACAGCGCGCCACCCAGGAGGCAAGGGTGTCCCAGATCGACGGCGATCTCGGTGTTCAGGACTTCGTGGAGGTCCGGCTGCCCGCAGCGGGGGCCTACCTCTCCGTCCTGCGAACAGCGACGGCCGGGTTGGCGGCCCGGCTGGACTTCACGCTCGACGAGATCGAGGATCTGCGGATCGCGGTCGACGAGGCCTGCGCCATCCTGCTCCAGCAGGCGGTGCCCGGGTCCGTACTGTCCTGCGAGTTCCGGCTGGTCGGCGACTCGTTGAAGGTCACCGTCTCGGCCCCGACCACCGACGGCAAGGCCCCCGAGCGGGACACCTTCGCCTGGACGGTGCTCTCCGCCCTGGCCGGCGAGGTCGACTCCTCGGTCGGCGCGGACAAGACCGTGTCGATCAGCCTGAACAAGAAGCGCGGCGGGTCCCCCGCCCACTAGCCGGGCGCCGGACCGAACCGCACGACCGAGCAGCACCGAGCACCACCCGCGCAAGGGCCGTCCGCCGCTCCCCCGACCGGGGTTCCGACGGACGGCTCCCGGTACCGCCACCCACGCGGTACGACCAACGAGACGATTCCGGGGCCACCGGCCCCGGTGCTCCCGGAACGGAACGGGGGAATGGCCGTGAGTGATCTGGACCGTACCGGCCTCGCGACGGCGGGACCTGCCGTACCGACCCAGGCGAGCGTTCCCGGCCTCGCCGCCAACGACGAAGCGCACCCGAAGGACGCCCAGCGGATGAGCCACCCCACCGAGCCGACGTCCGAGCCGACGCCTGCCTCCGTGCCCCCGCCGGACCCGACGGTCGAGACGGACCCGGCGGTCGAGACGGGCCCGGCGGCCGAGGCCGAGCCGCACAGCGCCGTGCCCGCCCAGGGCTCGCACCGCACCGGCGCCCCGGACCGGGAGGCCGCCCGCGCGCTGTTCGTCCGGCTGTCCGCACTGCCCGAGGGCTCCCCGGAGCGCGTCGAGCTGCGCAACCAGCTGGTGCGGATGCACATCCCGCTGGTCGAGCACCTGGCCCGGCGCTTCCGCAACCGGGGCGAGCCGCTGGACGACCTGACCCAGGTCGCCACCATCGGCCTGATCAAGTCCGTGGACCGCTTCGACCACGAGCGCGGGGTCGAGTTCTCCACCTACGCGACGCCGACCATCGTCGGGGAGATCAAGCGGCACTTCCGCGACAAGGGCTGGGCGGTGCGGGTCCCGCGCCGCCTCCAGGAGCTGCGGCTGTCGCTCACCACGGCGACCAGCGAGCTCTCCCAGCGGCACGGCCGCTCCCCCACGGTGCACGAGCTGGCCGAGCACCTGGGGATCTCGGAGGAGGACGTCCTGGAGGGCCTGGAGTCCGCCAACGCGTACTCCACGCTCTCGCTGGACGTGCCGGACAGCGACGACGAGTCGCCGGCCGTCGCGGACACCCTGGGCGCGACCGACGAGGCGCTGGAGGGCGTCGAGTACCGCGAGTCGCTCAAGCCGCTGCTGGCCCAACTGCCGCCCCGGGAGCAGAAGATCCTGGTGCTGCGGTTCTTCCGGAACATGACCCAGTCGCAGATCGCCGCCGAGGTGGGGATCTCCCAGATGCACGTGTCCCGGCTGCTCGCCCGGACCTTGGCCCAGCTGCGGGAGAAGCTCCTGGTGGAGGAGTAGGACTGACGGCCGCTCAGCTCCGGCTCGGCGGCCGTCCGATCCCCTGCCCTGCGACCCCGGCCCTGTGCGCCCCTAGTTCTCGGACGGGGCGTACAGGGCCGCCGTCGACTTCGGGTTCAGCAGGCAGCCGATGCCCACCAGGCCGAGCACGCCGATCAGCACGCCGAACGCGATCGCCGTGCCGCCGCTCTCGAACATGTAGTAGGCGACCGGCAGGCAGATCGAGTTGGTCAGCACCGCCGGGCTGCGGCCCCAGCGGCGCTCCTTGAGCAGTGCGAGGGCGGCCAGCACCGGCAGCACGCCGAGCAGCACGATGACCGCTCCGCCGAACTCGTTGAGGGCCAGTTGCTTGGCCTGGCCGGACAGTGCGGCCACCATGTCCAGGACGCCGACGACGGCCAGCGCGATGCCCTCCAGGGCCGTGATGGCGGCGCCCAGGGTCAGGGAGGCCGGTCGGCCGGCGCCGGCCGTGGGTGCGGGTGCGGAGGTTTCTGCGGTCACTCCAGCAGGGTAGCCGCCGGTCGGTCCGTACCGACCCGTAGGCTTTCCCCATGCGCGCTCTCCTGGTCGTGAACCACAAGGCCACCACCACCAGTGGCCGGACCAGGGACGTCCTGATCCACGCCCTGCGCAGCGATCTCAAGCTGGAGGTCGCCGAGACCCAGTACCGGGGCCACGCGCGCGACCTGGCCCGCGGGGCGGCGGAGGACGGCACGGTCGACCTGGTGGTGGCGCTGGGCGGGGACGGCACCGTCAACGAGGTGGTGAACGGGCTGCTGGCGCACGGCCCGGGCGAGAAGGTCCCGCGACTGGCCGTGGTGCCGGGCGGTTCGACCAATGTGTTCGCCCGCGCGCTGGGCCTGCCCAACGACCCGGTCGAGGCGACCGGCGCCCTGCTGGACGCGCTGGAGCACGGCCGGGAGCGGCCGATCGGGCTGGGCAAGGCGATGACCGACGGTCTGCCGGACCGCTGGTTCACCTTCACCGCCGGCCTCGGCTTCGACGCCGGCGTGGTCGGCCGGGTCGAGGAGCAGCGCCGGGCCGGGCGCAAGTCCACCCACGCCCTGTACGTCGGCCAGGCCCTGCGGCACTACTTCACCCAGCGTGAGCAGCGCCGCTCCGGCCCGATCTCCCTGGAAATGCCGGGCCGCGAGCGGGTTCCGGGCCTGGTGCTGTCGATAGTCAGCAACACCTCGCCCTGGACCTTCCTCGGCAACCGGCCGGTCTACCCCTCACCGCTCGCCTCCTTCGACACGGATCTGGACGTCTTCGGCATCACCCGGATGACGGCGTTCGGCACGGCTCGAACGGTCCGTCAGATCCTGCGGTCGTACGCGCCTTCGGGTGACGGCGCCCCTCCGATGGGCCCTTCCGGGAAGCACGTCGTCTCCTATCACGACGTCAGACACTTCACCTTGGTTTCGGAGGAACCGGCGCCGTTCCAGGTCGACGGGGACCATCTTGGAGACAGGAGTCGCGTCAGTTTCACAGGCGTACGGCGGGCACTGCGTGTGATTGTGTGACTGGAAGGGGGGTTCCTCCTTCTTCTCGAACGCACAAGCCCCCTTCACTCCATAGAAGTACTGGCTGTGAGCTAGGCGACACCGAAGAATCCAAAATTCCTCCCCGAAGGGGGTTGTATCCGAGCCTGAGGTTTGCGAACCTCTACATGGCGATCGGGACACATCGCAGCGACGGCAACTCCGGAACCACAGGAGCGCCGACCGCGGGGTGTCCCTCGAATCGCCGAATCCCCCCAGCACAGACCACCCGGGCCCGACGGGCCTTTGGTCTCTTTTGCTGTTGCGGGATTCGTGAAAGCGTTCACATTCACAAGCCATTCGATTGTGCCGATCGGGCCACCCCCCGCGGCAGGAGGAGTTGGACGACCATGGACTGGCGCCACCGCGCTGTCTGCCGCGAAGAGGACCCGGAGCTGTTCTTCCCGATCGGGAACACCGGTCCTGCTCTGCTGCAGATCGAGGAAGCCAAGGCCGTGTGCCGCCGCTGTCCGGTGATGGAGCAGTGCCTCCAGTGGGCGCTCGAGACCGGCCAGGACGCCGGCGTCTGGGGCGGCATGAGCGAGGACGAGCGTCGCGCGATGAAGCGCCGCGCCGCCCGCAACCGGGCCCGCACCGCCTGATCGCCCAGCGATCACACGCCGTAGCACCAGCAGTGACCGCAGTACCGATCGACACATGATCAAAGGCTTCCCTGCACCTCCTGGTGAAGCCTTCCGCACAAAGGACCTTGCCCTGCCGGGTCCCGCGACACCGGACCCGCCCAGACACTTGATACTGTTCACTGAGAGCAATATCGTGGAGCTGTGGCGCTCACCGTGTGCAACGCACCGGCGAGGTGTCGCACCACCCAGAGCCCCCGCTCCGGCCGACTCCCCCCGACGGCCGGAACGGGTTGAGAGGCCCTGTCGACCCACCCCCCCCGGTCGACAGGGCCTCGTTTCTGTTTCCGCACCCCGGTCGGGCACGCCGGTCGCGCGCCCCGGCTCGGCGCTCCGGTCGGGCGCCCCGGCTCGGCGTCCCGGTTGCGCGTCCGGCCCCACGCCCTGGTTCCGCACTCCGGAGCGCGGAGCGCGGACCCGGCGCTTGATCCGAGCACGCGCCCCCGCCACACACCTTCGCGCGTGTCCGTACGCCTTCGCGCCACGGATTCCCGGCGGGATCCCGCCGGACCGGGCCTGGCGCACCGGGCCTCAGCGGACCGGGATCTCCAGGATCACCTTGGTCCCGCCGTCCGGGCCGGCCACCATGTCGAAGGTGCCGCCCAGCTCACCGGTGGCCAGCGTCCGGACGATCTGCAGCCCGAGGTTGCCCGCCGTCTTCGGGTCGAAGCCCTCCGGCATGCCGCGGCCGTCGTCCTGCACCGTGATCAGCAGGTACTCCTCCGGCCGGGCGCCGCCGTTCCAGCTCTCCGACCAGCCCGCGCCGGTCGCCGGCGCCCGCCCGCGCAGGGCACTGACCTCCAGGTTCCCGGAGGCGGTCGGTCCGAACGCGTGTTCAAGGGCGTTCTGGAGCAGCTCGGTCAGCACCATCGACAGCGGGGTGGCCACCTCGGCGGACAGGATGCCGAAGCTGCCGGTGCGCCGGGTCGCCACCCGGCCGTCCTGGGACAGCTCCATCACCATCGCCAGCACCCGGTCGGCGATCTCGTCGAAGGCCACCTTCTCGTCCAGCGCCTGGGAGAGCGTCTCGTGCACGATCGCGATCGAGCCGACCCGGCGCACCGCCTCGTCCAGTGCGGCCCGGCCGGACTCCGACTCCATCCGGCGGGACTGCAGCCGCAGCAGGGCCGCGACGGTCTGGAGGTTGTTCTTCACCCGGTGGTGGATCTCCCGGATGGTGGCGTCCTTGGTCATCAGCTCGCGGTCGCGGCGGCGCAGCTCGGTGACGTCCCGGCAGAGCACCAGCGAACCGGTCAGGGTGCCCTTGGGCTTGAGCGGGATCGCCCGCAGGGTCACCACTCCCCCCTGCGCCTCCACCTCGGTCTGCCGGGGCGCCCAGCCGCTCGCCAGCTTCACCAGCGCCTCGTGGACGGCCGAGCGGGACGGCGGGGCGAGATCGGCGGTGGCCCGGCCGAGGTGGCTGCCGACCAGGTCGGTGGTGAGGCCGAGGCGGTGGTAGGCGGAGAGGGCGTTGGGGCTGGCGTAGGTGACGACGCCGTCCGCGTCCAGCCGGATCAGGCCGTCGCCGACCCGGGGCGCGGCGTCCATGTCGGCCTGCTCGACGTTGGGGTAGGGGAAGGAGCCGGCCGCGATCATCTGGGCCAGGTCGGAGGCGCTCTGGAGGTAGGTGAGCTCCAGCCGGCTCGGGGTCCGCACGGTCAGCAGGTTGGTGTTGCGCGCGATCACGCCCAGCACCTTGCCCTCGCGCCGGACCGGGATCGACTCGACCCGGACCGGGACCTCCTCGCGCCACTCCGGGTCGCCCTCGCGCACGATCCGGCCCTCGTCGAAGGCGGCGTCCAGCAGCGGACGGCGGCCGCGCGGGACGAGGTGGCCGACCATGTCGTCCTGGTAGGAGGTGGGCCCGGTGTTGGGCCGCATCTGCGCCACCGAGACGTAGCGGATGCCGTCCCAGGTGGGGATCCACAGCACCAGGTCGGCGAAGGAGAGGTCGGAGAGCAGCTGCCACTCCGAGACCAGGTGGTGGAGCCATTCCACATCGGCCCCGGTGAGGGTGGTGTGGCGGCGGACGAGTTCGTTCAGCGAGGGCACATGGCGAGGGTAGCGCCGCCGGTCCGGGCGGGGCGCGGCGGACCGGTGGGCAGGGCCCCGCGGGGCCCTGCCGCACGCCCTTCAGCACGCCCTGTCGCGCGCCCTGCCGTGCACCCTCCTGCGCACCCTCCCGTGCACCCTCCGGAGTTGTTTAGACCAATTTTCCGAGAGGCCTGGACAACCGAGATTGGTCTAGTCCACAATGAAAGAGCACCAAGGAGAGGCCCCCGCGCAACTGCCCTGACCGCGCGCGGCCCCTCCTCGGTCGGACGCCGACGATCGAGGACCCCGCACAGTTCTCGACCGGATCCGGTGCCCGACGACAGCTCCGGGCTGCGGTGCCGCATGGGTTGAGGGTCCCGTGTCGGCGCCGTGGCCCGTAGTGTTTTCGGCCCCCCTGAACCACGTCCGGCCGCTCAACGATCCGGCCCCGGTCCACAGCCTGTGGACCGGGGCCGGATCGCGTCCGCGGGGGACCTACCTGGTCTCGGTGACCTTCGCCAGGGCGCGCGGGGCGTCCGGGTCCTGGCCGCGGGCGATGGTGATCTCGTAGGCCAGCAGCTGCAGCGGCAGGATCTCCAGGATCGGCTGCACCTCCTCCGGCACGCCGGCCGGCAGCGCGAAGCCCGCCGAGGCGGCCTCCACCTGCGCCTGCTGGCCGACCACCATCAGGTCCGCGCCGCGCCCGCGCAGCCGGTCCAGCACCGGCTGAAGGGCCTCGCCGCCCTTGCCGTCCGGGACGATCGCGATGACCGGCGAGACGTTGTCCACCATGGCCAGCGGGCCGTGCAGCAGGTCGGCTCCGGAGAACGGGGTGGCCGGGATGTAGGTGGTCTCCATCAGCTTGAGCGCCGCCTCGCGGGCGGTCGGGTAGCCGTAGCCGCGCGAGGTGATGACCAGGCGCTGGGCGAAGCGGTAGCGCTCGGCCAGCGCCTTCACCTCCGCCCTGCGGGCCAGCACCCCGGCGGCCAGGCCCGGCAGCTCCTCGGCGGCCGAGCCTCCCCCGGCCCTCGGCCGGGAGTACCCCCATGCCTCCGCGAGGCCCTCGACCAGCAGGTAGAGCGCCAGCAGTTCGGCGGTGTAGGTCTTGGTGGCCGGCAGCGCCTTCTCCGGGCCGGCCAGCACGTCGATGTGGAACTCGGAGACCTCGGCCAGCGGCGAGGCGGCGTTGTTGGTCACCGCGAGCGTGATGGCGCCGGCCTCGCGGGCCGCCTTGGTGGAGGCCACCAGGTCGGGCGAGCCGCCGGACTGGCTGACGGTGACGACCAGGACGTCGGTGAGGTCCGGCTTGGCGCCGTACGCGGTGGTGGTGGACATCGAGGTCAGGCCGGCCGGCTTGCCGAGCAGGATCTCGATCAGGTACTTGGCGTACAGCGCGGCGTTGTCGGACGTGCCGCGCGCGGTGAGCAGGACGAAGCGCGGGTTGCGGGCGGCGATCTGCGCGGCGACCTCGCGGATCTTCGGGGCGCCCTCGTCGAGGATGCGCCGGAGGACGGCCGGCTGCTCGGCCATCTCCGCCGCCATGATCCGGCCGGGGACGGGAACAGTCTGCGGGTCGGACATCTGGGTCTGCCTCCGATGAGACGGTTCGACCCCGCTCGGGCGGCTGCCCGGCGGGGACCTCCACGGCGGCGAGTCCGCACACTCGCTGCGGTCCTTCGTGCGGCAATCCTACGGTCGCACCTGCCGCCGGGCACCTCCGTCCGCACGCCCGCGCGCACCCGGCGTGCCCTGGCGGCGCACGCCCGCGGCACGCGCCCGCACGGTCGGGAG
The DNA here is from genome assembly GCF_042724755.1 of Kitasatospora sp. NPDC127067. NCBI lineage: Bacteria > Bacillati > Actinomycetota > Actinomycetes > Kitasatosporales > Streptomycetaceae > Kitasatospora > Kitasatospora sp. NPDC127067. The sequence goes on from NZ_JBHXEM010000081.1 coordinate 13,807, forward strand.
GGGCGCGTGGCCGCGGGCGCGACGGAAGGTCAGGACGCCTTGTTGATCAGCTGGTCGATCGCGGCGTCGGCCTCCTTGGTGGCCTGGTCCACCGACTTGCCCTTGAGGATCGCGGTCAGCATGTCCGGGATGACCTTCTGCTTCTCGACCGCGGCCCAGCCGGGGGCCAGCGGGGTGAACCAGGCGTCCGGGACGGCGTTGGCCGCGGCGGCGGTGGTCGGCTTGTTCTTCAGCGGGTTCAGCTGGGTCAGGTTGTTCGGCAGGATGTCCTTGTCGGCCAGCGCCTGCTCGGACTTGGTGCTGGTGAACATCCGGATCCAGTCGGTGGCCAGCGCCACCTGCTGGGACTTGGCGGTGACAGCGAGGTCGGAGCCGCCGATGAAGGTCGGCAGCGGCTTGCCGTCGGGGCCGGGCATGGTGGCCACCTTGACGGCGTCCTTGAGGCTCGGGTCGCCGGTGACCGGGGCGGTGACGCTGGCCGCCTCGTAGCCGTTGCCGTAGAAGGACGCGGCGTGCCCGCGGGCCATCGACTCGAACTGGTTCTGCTCGTTCACCGTCAGGTCGCCCTTGTTGTACTTGCGCACCAGGTCGACGAAGTGGCTGACGCCCTGCTGGGACTTGGGGTCGTGCAGGGTGCCGTGCCAGTTGCCGGAGCTGTCGAACTTGGCGATGCTGCCGCCGTACGCGGCCACGTAGCTCATCGCGGCGTACCAGTACGGGCCGGGCAGGTAGAGCGGGGAGTAGGTCTTGTCGGCCTTGTTGCGGTCCGCGACCTTGTCCAGCGCGGCCAGCAGGTCCGCCTCGGTCTTCGGGAAGTCGGCGCTGCCGGTGGCCTGCTGGAAGGCGGCGGAGTTGTAGATGGCGACCCGGGAGCCGGCGTAGTAGGGCACGCACCAGAGCTTGTCCTGGTAGGTGCAGGTGTTGGCGAGCGCCTTGATCCAGCTGTCGGAGTTGTCGAAGGTGCTGCGGTCCACCGGGGCCAGCGCGCCGGAGAGCACGTACTTCATGGTCTCGGTGTTGCCCAGCTCGACCACGTCGGGGGCGTTGCCGTCGGCGATGGCCTTGTCGAGCTTGCCCACCTTGTCGGCCCAGCCCTGGTACACGAGCTTGAGGCTGACGTTCGGGTACCTCGCCGCGAACTCGTCGTTGACCCGCTGGACCAGGTCCGGCCAGTTCTTCTGGGCGTCGTCCATCAGCCAGACGGTGACGGTGCCGCCGGCGGCCTTCGGGTCCGCGGAGCCGCCCGCGCCGCTGTCGCCCGCCGGCTTCGCGGTCGAGGAACAGGCCGTCAGGCCGACTGCCAGTGCCATGGTCCCGAGCGTCGAGATGAGCTGACGCTTCTTCACGCCGTCCTCCGAGGGTTGTAGAGCCGTCTTGCCCGCCGGCAGCGTGATTGGCGCCCGCGGCGGAGAGTCCGGACAGGGGGCGGCGAAGAGCTTCGGGGTGGGCCGATACCACATCCGGCGAGGTTGAATCTCGAACCGGATGACTGGACTCTGGCCTAGACCATAGGTGGTGTCAACGACCAAAAGCCCTCCTTGGGACGGCCGTTGCAGAGCTGTTGTACCGCGTGGCCGCCAGTTGTCGTTCCGTCACCCTAAGTGGGCCTTAAGGTGGATTTAAGGCCCACTTGAGGGAACACGGTCACTCGGCGAACCCGCAGGTCAACGCCGGGGAAACGGAACGGGCCCGCCATGCGACATGCGCATGACGGGCCCGTGGGCCGACGCCCACCGGACACGGCCGGTGACGTCTCGTCGAACGGTTCAGCCGATCGCTCCCGGCTGCCCGGTGAGGACCTCCACGGCCGCCAGTCCGCAGACCCGGGCGGCGCCGTGGGTGGCGATGTGGAGCGCCCCGACCGGCTCGGACTGGGGCAGGCCCATCTCGACCACGGCGGCGTCCGGCCGGGCCGCCACCAGACGGCCCAGCGCGGCGGCCATCCACCCGTGCCGGTGCGCGTCGCGGACCACCAGCACCAGGCGGCGGCCCTCGGCGGCGGCCAGCACCTCGTCGACCAGCGCGTCCAGCAGCTCCGGCGCGGCGTCGGCCGCCGACACCTCGCGGGTGCGGGTGCCGGGGAAGCGGTCGGCCAGCATGCCCGCCACACCCCACGGGGTGACGTCGCCGACGGCGATGTTCGGCTCGTCCGAGAACGAGGCCACGTACGGGCGCTCGCTCACCGGCGGCACGGTCAGGCCCGGCGCCCGGACCACCCTGAGCGCCCGGCGCGCGGCCCGCAGACCGACCGCCAGGTCCGGCTCGACCCGCTCGCCCTGGGCCGCGATCCGGCCCCAGCTGCCCAGCGCCCGCACCCGCGCGGCCGCGTCCGCCAGCCGCTCCTCGGCGAGCCGGCCGGAGCGCACGCCCGCCACGATGGCGTCGCGCAGCATCAGCACGGTCTCCTCGTCGGCGAGCCCGCCGCCGACGCAGATCGCGTCCGCGCCGGCCGCCAGGGCCAGCACGGTGCCCTCGCCCATCCCGAAGGTGTCGGCGATGGCGCCCATCTCGATCGCGTCGCTGACGATCAGGCCCTGGTAGCCGAGGCCGCCGTCGGCCGGGGCCGCGCGCAGCAGGTCGCGCAGCACGGCCGGGCTCAGGGTGGCGGGCAGCTTCGGGTCCAGCGCCGGGATCATGATGTGGGCGGTCATCACGGCCTTGGTGCCGGCCGCGATCGCCGCCTGGAACGGGATCAGGTCACGGGCCCGCAGCACGTCCAGGTCGACGTCGATGACGGGCAGCCCGTGGTGCGAGTCCACCGCGGTGTCGCCGTGGCCGGGGAAGTGCTTGGAGCAGGCGGCCACGCCGGCCGACTGCAGGCCCTCCACCCAGGCGGCGGTGTGCCGGGCACACAGCTCGGGGTCGGCGCCGAAGGAGCGGACCCCGATGACCGGGTTGCGCGGGTTGGAGTTGACGTCCGCGGTGGGCGCCCAGTTGTAGTTGACGCCGGCCGCGGCCAGCGCCCGGCCCAGCTCGCGGGCGACGTCCCGGGTCAGCGCCGGGTCGTCGATCGCGCCGAGCGCGAGGTTGCCGGGCCAGGACGAGCCGGAGCCCGCCTCCAGCCGGGTGACGTCGCCGCTCTCCTCGTCGATCGCGATCAGCAGGTCGGGGTTCTCGGCGCGCAGCGCACCGGTGAGCGCGGACAGCTGGTCGAGGTCGACCACGTTGCGGTCGAACAGCGCGACCGAGCCGAGGCCCGCGGCGAGGTGGCGGCGCAGCCACTCCGGCGGCTCGGTGCCGACGAAGCCGGGCTGGAGGACGGTCAGGGCGTCACGGTGCAGCTGGTCGCTGTCCGGCACGGTGGGAACGAGGATGCTCACGTTGACTCAGCCCTTCACTGCGCCGTCGGTCAGTCCGTTGACCGCCTTGCGCTGCAGGAAGATGAACAGGATCAGGATCGGCACGGCGAAGAGGGTGGACGCGGCCATGGTCGCGCCCCAGTCGGTGCCGAACGCGGTCTGGAACGAGGAGAGCCAGACCGGGAGGGTCTGCGCCGTCTCGTTCTTGTTCAACATGTTGACCAGCGGGAACTCGTTCCACGCGGTGATGAAGCCGAACAGCGAGGTCGACATCAGGCCGGGGGCGAGCAGCGGGAAGATCACCTTCACGAAGGCCTGGGTGCGGGTGCAGCCGTCCACCATGGCCGACTCCTCCAGCTCCTTGGGCACGGCGGCGATGAAGCCGCGCAGCGTCCAGATCGTGAAGGGCAGCACCATCATCAGGTAGAAGGCGGTCAGCGGCACCAGGCTGTTGAGCATCTCGTTGTCGCGGACGATCAGGTAGGCCGCGATGATCATGACCTCCCAGGGCGCCATCTGGGCGGCCATCACGACCAGGACGAAGCCCTTGCGGCCGCGGAAGCGCATCCGGGCGATCGCGAAGGCGGCCAGGGTGGCGATCACCAGCGAGCCGAGCACCGCGCCGACGGTGACGATCAGGCTGTTGCTGACGTACGTCCAAAAGTTCGGGACGTGCACGGCCCGGTCGAAGTGCTCGAACGTGCCGTTCAGCGGCAGGAAGACGGGGTCCCGGCTGACGATGTCCTTGTTCTGCTTGAACGCGGTCGAGAACATCCAGTAGACGGGGAAGATGAAGAAGACGAAGAGGACGACCGCGATCAGGTTCGGCCAGGTGCGTCCGATGAGCGAGCGCCTCACAGCTCGTCCTCCTGCTTGAGAATGATGCGGAAGTAGTAGGCCATCAGCGCGCCCAGCATCACGATGGTGAGCACCGCGATCGCGGAGCCGACACCGAAGTGCTGCGACCCGATGCCTTCGAGGAAGGCGTGCACCGGCAGGGTGCGGGTCAGGCCGTTCGGTCCGCCCTTGTTGATCAGGTAGACCTGGGTGAAGGCCTTGAACACCCAGATGACCTCCAGGAAGGTCGTGGCCAGGAGGAAGGGCTTCATGATCGGGTAGATCACCGAGGTCCAGATCTTGCCCGAGCCGGCGCCGTCCATCCGGGCGGCCTCGTAGAGCTCCTTGGGGATCGTGGTCAGGCCCGCGTACATGTTGAACGCCACGAACGGGACCGACTGCCACACGATCAGCAGGATGATCACGAAGAAGGTGGAGTACTGGCCGCTGGTCCAGTTGAAGTGGGCCATGGCGTGCCAGCCCAGCTTGTCCAGGAACCAGTTGACGACACCGAAGTTCTGGTCGAAGAGCCAGGTGTAGACGGTGGTCGCGGCGACCACCGGCATCGCCCAGGCCAGCAGCAGGCCGACCGAGAGCAGCAGCCGCATCCGCTTGCCGAGGGTGTTGAGCAGCAGGCCGACCAGCGTGCCGAACACCATGATCAGCACGACGTTGACCAGCGTGAAGACCACCGTGCGCAGGGTGATCGACCAGAACTCCGAACTACCCAGCTGATCGGTGTAGTTGGAGAAGCCCGTCCACTCGGTCAGGTGCTGGATGAACTGCCGCCTGTTGAGGTTCTGGGCCGAGACGACCACCGTCTCGATCAGCGGCCAGACCAGCAGGACGAGGGTCGCCGCGATGGCCGGCAGCAGCAGTAGGTAGGGGGCGAACCTGGAGGCCGCACTGGGCCCGTCCGACGGTCTGCCGCTCCTCCTCGGGGTGCGCTCGGCACCGGGGGTGGTGGACTTGTCTGTCGACGCCACCACGGAATTCGTTGGTTCCGGGGACTGTGTCTGCACCCGTTCCGACTGCGCAGCCATCGTTCTCTCTTCCTTGCAAACCCGACCACGACGGAAGGCGTGGGGGCCCCGCCCCCCCCCCCCGGCCCGGGGGGGACCCCCCCCGGCTGCGCTAAATGTTGTGGGTGTGTGACGTAGGG
>NZ_JBHXEM010000081.1:19114-39993 GCF_042724755.1 Kitasatospora sp. NPDC127067
ACCCACCCAGAACACCCCCGCTGCGGCCCCCCCCCCCCCCGCGGGGCGCGGGTGCGCCCCGCCGCTCGACTGCCTTACTGCTTCTGGTTGAGACGCTTCGCGATCTCGTCGTCGGCCTTCTTGGCCGCGGCGGCGTAGTCGCCGTTCAGCGCCGAGGTCAGGAAGTCCTTGATCGGGTTCGGCTCGTTCTCGACGTTGGTCCAGGTCGGAACGTTCGGGGTGGTCGCACCGTTGAGCGAGGCCGGCAGGGCGGCCTTGGCGAAGTCGCCGGTGACCTTGCTGTTGAGCGCGACCTTGTTCGGGATGAGACCCGAGGAGGCGATCAGGCCCTCGTTCTTGTCGTTCATGGCGATCTTCAGGAAGCCCTTGGCGAGCTCCGGGTTCTTGCTCTGCTGGGCGATCGCCAGGTTCGAGCCGCCGAGGAAGACGCTGGAGGGCTTGTCCGCGGTCGCGCCGGGGAGCGGGAAGTAGCCGATCTTGTCGGCGGCCAGCTCCTCGGGCTTCGGGACCTCCCAGCCGAGACCGATGATGGTGCCGATGTCGCCCTTGGCGAAGACGTCCTTCTGCTGCGGGGTGGCCTCGTCCTTGTCCTTCGGCGCGGTGGTCGAGTGGCTCTGCAGCTTCTTGTAGGTGTCGAAGGCCTTCTGGGCCTCGGGGCTCGACAGGCCGCCGACCCACTTGTCGCCGTCCTTCTTGGCGAGCTTGCCGCCCTCGCTGGTCAGCAGGCCGAAGTAGGCGTACCACTCCTGGCCGGGCATGTAGAGCGCGTCGGTGACGCCCGGGACGGCCTTGACCTTGTCCAGGTCGGTGTAGAACTCGTCCAGGGTCTTCGGCGGGGTGGTGATGCCGGCCTTGGTCCAGATGTCCTTGTTGTAGGTCACCACGCGGTTGGTGAAGTACCACGGGGCGGCGTACTGCTTGCCGTCGATGATCGAGGACTCGTTCAGGTTGGCGGCCCAGTCGGCGCCACCCAGGTCGGCCTTGTCCTTGGTGATGTCGAGCAGACCACCGGTGGCCGCGTAACCCGCGGTCTGGGTGTTGCCGATCTCCAGGACGTCCACCGAACCCTCGGAGAGGGCGGCGGTGACCTTCTGGCCGATGCCGTTCCACTTCTGGGTCTGGATGTCGAGCTTGGCACCCGGGTAGGCGGCGGCGAAGTCGGCCTTGACGCTGTCCTCCCAGCCCTTGGGGGCCGAGCCGTCCATCAGCCACACGGTCAGGGTCTTGCCGTCGTAGTTCTTGGCCGCCGCGGACGAGCCGCCCTCGGTCTTCTTGCCGTCCGAGCTGCAAGCCGCCAGGCCGACGACCATTGCTGCGACGCCGACCGCCGCGATGAGCTGACGCTTCACGCCATCCTCCTGAGGGATGCCTGGGTTGCCCCCGTCGGGCGGCAGCGGCAGACCCACACAAAGCGGGGGGAAAGGTGCCGCGGACCCCATCGAACGGGTGGGGGGATTCATAGTTACCGGCCTAGTGGTGTAGACCAGCTGCCTGGAGCTTGGCCTAGACCAATGGGCCTGTCAACGGCTGTTCGACCGATCTCGACCACCCGTTATCAAGCCGACACCGCACATCGTTCATCGCGTGATGAGGTATTCGTTCCGTAGCCATACATGCAACGATGTGAGCCGTTAACGATGTGGCGGGGTCGCTGGAGGCCTCGCGAGAAGCGGGAGAACAGGTCCGATGAGCAGCGACGGGGGATCCACCGCCCAGGTCAACGACCCCGAGGTGAACAACCTCCCGACGCAGGCCGGCACCGACCCGACCGCGCGCGTCCCCAAGTACTACGGCCTGAAGCGGCACCTGCTGCAGCTCACCGAGACCCAGCCCGCCGGCACTCCGGTGCCGCCCGAGCGCGCGCTGGCCGCCCAGTTCGACACCTCGCGCACCACCGTGCGCCAGGCCCTCCAGGAGCTGGTCGTCGAGGGCCGGCTGGAGCGCATCCAGGGCAAGGGCACCTTCGTCGCCAAGCCCAAGGTCGCCCAGGCCCTCCAGCTCACCTCCTACACCGAGGACATGCGGGCGCAGGGCCTGGAGCCCGCCTCCCGGCTGATCGAGATCGGCTACATCACCGCCGACGACCGGCTCGCCCCGCTGCTCGACATCAAGCCCGGCGGCCGGGTGCTGCGGATCGAGCGCCTGCGGCTGGCCAACGGCGACCCGATGGCCATCGAGGTCGCCCACCTGTCCGCCAAGCGCTTCCCGGCCCTGCGCCGCAACCTGGCCAAGCACAACTCGCTGTACGCGGCGCTGCGCGAGGTGTACGGGGTCACCGTGGCCGAGGCCGAGGAGACCATCGAGACCACCCTGGCCAACCCCCGCGAGGCCGGCCTGCTCGGCTCCGACCTCGGTCTGCCGATGCTCCAGCTGTCCCGGCACTCCTTCGACGCCGAGGGCGATCCGGTCGAGTGGGTCCGCTCGATCTACCGCGGCGACCGCTACAAGTTCATCACCCGGCTGAAGCGTCCGGAGTAACCGGAGCGTCCGGGCCGGCCGCAGCGCCCGGAGCAGCCGCACTCCCCCGCCGCACCTCGGGCGCCGGCGCGCAGGACCCGCGCGCCGGCGCCTTTCGCGTTCCGCACCGCATGTACGGTGACGGCGCTTCACCTCCCGTGGCGACAGCGCGTTTCCGTCGCCCGGCGGTGAACAACCGGTCGGTTGCGTCCGACTGGCGGGAAGTTACGTCAATTCCGGTGACATGGATCACCCCATGCTCTAGATTGCGCAGCCGTACTGACCTGACTGCCGATCACCGATGGTGCTGCTCGGCGGGCCCGTGCGGCGCTCGGCGCCGACCGGGCTGCGGCGCCGACGGGGAACCCTCCGGAGCGGAGCCGAAGATGCCGTCTGATCCCCTCACCCTCGAAGATGTCATGCCCGAGCCAGCCGGGAGGTCCGTCCCGGCCGTGACGCCCGAGCGGGTGCTGGCCGGCCTCGCCCTGCTGGTGCCGATCGTCGCGATGCTCTGGGTGTCCTCGTACGACAAGAGCGAACCGGCGGTGGCCGGGGTGCCCTTCTTCTACTGGTACCAGCTGCTCTGGGTGCCGGTGTCGGCCGTGTTCACGGTCGCCGCCTACCTGCTGATCACCCGGGACGAGAAGGCCCGCAAGGCGGCCCGGACGGGCGGTGCGCGATGAAGGACGTCAACGTGCCGGCCCTCGTGGTCTTCGTGCTGTTCTTCGCCCTGGTCACCGTGATGGGCTTCCTCGCCTCGCGCTGGCGCCGCGCGGACAACGCCGCGCACCTGGACGAGTGGGGCCTGGGCGGGCGCAGCTTCGGGACCTGGGTGACCTGGTTCCTGCTCGGCGGCGACCTCTACACCGCGTACACCTTCGTCGCCGTCCCCGCGGCGGTGTACGCCACCGGCGCGGCGGGCTTCTTCGCGGTGCCGTACACAATCGTCGCCTACCCGCTGGTCTTCCTCTTCCTGCCCCGGCTCTGGTCGGTCTCCCGGGTGCACGGCTACGTGACCCCGGCCGACTTCGTGCGCGGCCGGTACGGCTCGCGGCCGCTGTCGCTGGTCGTCGCGCTGACCGGGATCCTGGCCACCATGCCGTACATCGCCCTGCAACTCGTCGGCATCCAGGCCGTGCTGGACGTGCTGGGGGTCGGCGGCGGGGAGAACGCCAACTGGTTCGTCAAGGACCTGCCGCTGTTCATCGCCTTCGGCGTGCTGGCCGCCTACACCTACTCCTCCGGCCTGCGCGCCCCGGCGCTGATCGCCTTCGTCAAGGACGCCCTCGTCTACATCGTGATCATCGTCGCGGTGATCTACATCCCGATCCGGCTCGGCGGCTACGGGCACATCTTCGACGCCGCCGCGCACAAGTTCAGCGCGCCGGGCGCCAAGGGATCGCTGACCGTCCCGCACGGCAGCCAGTGGACGTACGCCACGCTGGCCCTCGGCTCGGCGATGGCGCTGTTCATGTACCCGCACTCGGTCACCGGCGTGCTGGCCTCCAAGTCCCGCAGCACCGTGCGCCGCAACATGGCGATCATGCCCGCGTACTCGCTGATGCTGGGCCTGCTGGCGCTGCTCGGGTTCATGGCGATCGCGGCGGGCGTGGGCAAGGGCGTCAAGGGCTACAACGCCCAGCTCTCGGTGCCGCAGCTGTTCGCGGACATGTTCCCGGACTGGTTCACCGGCGTGGCCTTCGCCGCGATCGGCATCGGCGCGCTGGTGCCGGCCGCCATCATGTCCATCGCGGCGGCCAACCTGTTCACCCGCAACGTCTACAAGGACTGGCTCAAGCCCTCCGCCACCCCCGCCGACGAGACCCGGATCGCCAAGCTGGTCTCGCTGCTGGTGAAGGTCGGCGCCCTGGCCTTCGTGCTCGGCATGGACAAGCAGGCCGCGATCAACCTCCAGCTGCTGGGCGGCCTGTGGATCCTGCAGACCTTCGTGGCGATCGTCGGCGGCCTGTTCACCCGCTGGTTCCACCACTGGGCGCTGTTCGCCGGCTGGGCGGCCGGCATGGTGTACGGCACCTGGAAGGCGTACGGGATCGCCAGCCCGGCCACCAAGCACTTCGGCGGCAGCGCGGCCGGGATCCCCGGCATCGGCGAGATCGGCTACATCGGCCTGACCGCCTTCGCGCTCAACCTGATCGTCGCGGTGGCGCTCACCCTGGTGCTGCGGGCGGTCAAGGCGCCGGAGCTCCCGGACGAGACCAGGCCGTCCGACTACAGCGCCGAAGCCGGTGACGAAGAGCTGAAGAACGCGCCGGAGCCTGTAGCGGCGCACTGATTCGCGCGGTACGCGCCCTGTGATCGCGCCGCCTTCTCCGTGAACACTGGAGAAGGCGGCGCGATCATATGTATGAACAGGCGTGCACGCCGGGCACCACCAGACCGGACCGGCATCCGGCCGGAACCTGATCGACCACGGGGAGCTCGCGGCCATGGCAGAACTCGGCACCACCCTCAACGGCCAGCACCAGTCCACCCAGAGCCAGCACCACCACGCCACCACCCAGGGACAGCACGGCGCCACCCAGGGTCAGCGCGGCGCCGCCCACGGCCAGCACCCCGGCGGGCAGGGGCAGCACCCCGGCGGCCACGAACAGCACGGCAGCACCCACCGCCCGGCCGCCGCCGGCCGGCTGCCGTCCCTGCTGATCGCCACCCGACACGGGGAGTCCACCGCCAACGTCGAGTTCCAGCTGGCCGAGGCCGCCGGAGCGCTCAGCGTCCCGATCAGCTGCCGCGACGCCGACATCCCGCTGTCGCTGCACGGCCGGCAGCAGGCCCAGGCGCTCGGCCACTGGTGGGCCGACCTGCCCAGCGCGGACCGCCCGCGCAGCGTCTGGTGCTCCCCGTACGTACGCACCGCGGAGACCGCCCGGATCGCGCTCGCCCAGGCCGCCGGGCTCGGCGCCGTCCCGGTCACCCTGGCCGTCCGGTACGACGAACGGCTGCGCGACCGGGAGCTCGGCATCCTGGAGATGCTGCCGAAGGCCGCGATCGAGGCCAAGCACCCGGAGGAGGCGGCCCGGCGGCGCAAGATGGGCGAGCTGTACTACCGCCCGCCGGGCGGCGAGTCCTGGGCCGACGTCGCGCTGCGGGTGCGCAGCCTGCTGCGGGACCTCTGCGAGGAGGAGGCCGGACGGCCCGTCCTGCTGGTCGCGCACGACTGCACGGTGCTGATGCTCCGCTACGCGCTGGACCGGCTCACCGAGGAGCAGCTCACCGCGCTCGGGCCAGTGCACAACTGCTCCACCAGCCTGTGGCGGGCCCAGGACGGGCGGCTGCGGCCGGACGGCTGGAACGGGGTCGGGCACCTGGTGCCCGGCGGGGACTGACACCCCCTCGGCCCACCCCGGGTCCGTCGGCCCGCCCGGGAGTCCCCTCAGCCCGCCCGGGGCTCCGGCTCGGCGAAGCAGCGCCGGTAGGCCAGCGGCGTGGTGCCCAGCCGACGGCCGAAGTGGTGCCGCAGGGCGGCCGCGTTGCCGAAGCCGCAGCGGGCGGCGATCGCGTCCACCGGCTCGGTGGTGGACTCCAGCAGCCGCTGGGCGAGCAGCACCCGCTGCCCGACCAGCCAGCGGTGCGGGGTGGTGCCGGTCTCCTGCTGGAAGCGGCGGGCGAAGGTGCGCGGCGACATGTGCGCCCGGGCGGCCAGTTGCTCGACGGTGGCCTCCTCGGCCAGGTGGTGGCGCATCCAGTCCAGCAGCGGGGCCAGCGAGGCGTCGGCGGCCTCGGGCAGCGGGCGGTTCACGAACTGGGCCTGCCCGCCCTCCCGGTGCGGGGCCACCACCATCCGGCGGGCGATCTCCCGGGCCACCTCGGCACCCTGCACCTTGCGCACCAGGTGCAGGCAGGCGTCGATGCCGGCCGCCGTCCCGGCGGAGGTGATCACCGGGTCGTCGTCCACGTACAGCACGTCCGGCTCGACCGCGGTCAGCGGGAAGCGCTCGGCCAGCGCCGCGCTGTGCCGCCAGTGCGTGGCGGCACGACGGCCGTCCAGCAGCCCGGCGGCGCCCAGCACGAAGGCGCCGCTGCAGATGGACAGCACCCGGCCGCCGCCCTCGACCACCCCGCGCAGCGCCGCCAGCAGCGGCTCCGGGTAGTCGCGGCGGATGCTCGCCGCGGTGACCACGGCGAGGTCCGCCCCGGCGAGGCGCTCCGGGCCGTACGGGACGTCCACCGCGAAGCCGGAGTGGGTGGCGTGCGGCCCCGGACGGGCCCCGGCGATCGCGAAGTCGTAGCCCGGCAGCCCGTCGGCGGTGCGGTCCAGGCCGAACACCTCGCAGGCCACGCCCAGTTCGAAGGGGTGAACCTCCTCCAGCACCACCGCGACCACGTTCTTCAGCATGCCCACCAGGATGCCCCCGGTGCCCGCCCCGGCGGAAGGAACCGGATGGCAGGATTTCGAGGTGATCGGTCGTTCCTGCCACTCGTGGCCACGGCGCCGCCCGGCCACAGTGGTGCCCATGGACAGCGACACCCTCATCGGCGCACTCGCCATGACCGCGGCCGTCGGCGGTTTCGGCCTGCTCGGCCTCCTGATCGGCCGCGAGACCTCCAGCGGCCCGGCGGCCGGCCGCGACAACTACCACCGCCCGGGCGGCTACCCGGCCGACCAGGCCCGGCCCGAGCGGCTGTACGGCACCGCCTGCCCGTCCGCCGCCGCGCCCGCCGACCCGTCCGCCGACCCGATCGGTTCGACCCCGGAGGACCGCCCCGCACCGGCCTCCGGCACACTGGCCCGATGGACTTCCTCATCCGCCAGGCCCTCCCCGAGGACCTCACCGACGCCGGCCGGATCACCGTCGAGGCCTTCGTCGGCGACGGCTTCACCAACCCCACGAGCACCTACGTCGAGCTGCTGCGCAACGCCGGGCGACGGGCGTTGGAGGCCGAACTCCTGGTCGCCGTCGACGCGGCCGGTGCCGGGGTCCTCGGCTGCGTGACCTTCGCCGTCGGCGGCACCGAGTGGGCGGACATCGCCTCCCCCCGGGAGGGCGAGATACGGATGCTGGCCACCGCCGGCGCCGCCCGGGGCCGGGGCGTCGGCGAGGCCCTGGTCCGCGCCTCCGTCGCCCGCAGCCGCGACCTCGGCCTGGCCGGCATGGCCTTCTCCACCCGCCCGGAGATGACCACCGCCCACCGCCTCTACGAGCGGGTCGGCTTCCGCCGCACCCCCGAGCGCGACTGGGCCCCGTACCCGGGGATGGACCTGATGGTCTACACGATGGCGTTCTGACGGCGGGCCCGGGCGCCCGTCACGGCTTCTTGTCGTACCCGGGCGCCACGTAGACGGTGTACCGGCCGTGCTTCCCGCTCGTCACCACAGTGACCACCCGGTACCCGGAGGCCTTCAGTGTGGGCTGGATCGCCTTGTCGATGGCCCCGGTCTGGGTGAAGTCCAGGACCACGACCTTCCACTCGTGGGCCTGGATGCCGGCCTGGATCGCGGGCACCCCGTTCTGCATCTCACCGGTGGCCGGGTCCCGGCGGAAGACGGCCACCAGGTCGTGCCACTGCTGCCAGGTGGTCTGCTTGCGCAGGTAGTACGCGGGGACGTTGTAGTTCTCGACCAGGTACCGGTCGTCGCCCTTGACGATGTACGGCTCCAGGGCGGCGACGAACTCCTTCGAGTTCGACCACTCGCCGTACATCTCCCGGCCCTGGGCCGCGCCCACCCAGGCGAGCGGGCCGACCACCAGGGCGGCGGCCGCCACCCCGGCCACCAGGTGCAGACGGCCCTTCAGCCACAGCGCCGCACGGGCCAGGACCAGGCCCACCACGATGCAGGAGAACCAGGCGCCGAAGTCGACGTGCTTCTGCAGCGACAGCCAGGTGTGGATGCGGATCTGGTTCACCGGCGCCATCAGCCCGGCCAGCAGCAGCAACAGCGCCAGCCAGAACTCGGGCCAGGCCGCGCCGCCGCGCCGCCGCGCCCGCACCAGCTGCACCAGCACCCCGGCCAGCGCGACCACCAGCAGCGGGCCCACCCAGCGGGCGGCCTCCGAGGCCACGTAGGAGTACGAGTCGTGGCCCGGGGCGCGCTTGAGGGTGGTGTGGTTGAAGCCGTTGACGTACTTCTCACCGGCCGCCAGCGCCGCAGCGCCGACCGCCACCACGAAGGTGAGCAGCACCAGCAGTCCGCGCCGCCAGGCCTCCCAGCTGCGCAGCGACCCGCGCGGCCCGGCCAGCACCGCGATGCCGCACACCACCGGCACCCACAGCAGCGCGGCGTACTTGGTGGCGCCGGCCAGGGCCAGCAGCAGCCCGGAGGCGACCAGGCTCGGGTAACCGCCGCCCGTGGTCAGCCGCACCGCGAAGTACCCGGCCCAGGCCAGGATCGCCAGCGCCATCGCGTCGTAGGTGGCCAGGCCGCCGAGGAACTGGGTGGGGCCGAGCGCGACGAAGGCCGCCGCCGCGCAGAACGCCGCGAGCGAGCCGTGCAGCCGCCGGGTGGCCAGGTGGACGGCCGTGGTGGCGGAGAGCATGAACGCCAGGCTCAGCAGCCGGGCGCCGTTCAGCCCGCCGACGAAGTCCGCGACGGCCACCACCACCGGGTAGATCAGCGGGGAGCCGGAGAAGAAGGTCTCGTACGTCGACACCGGGGTTCCGTGCCGCAGGTGCGCGATCTCCTGGTAGCCCGCGTAGATGTAGGTGCCCTCGTCGATGAAGGCGGTGTTGCTGAGGATCAGGTGGTACGAGAGCGCCGCCTGCACCAGCAGCACGGCCAGCAGCGGCAACCAGTCCGCCCGCAGCACCGGCCGGGCCGGGTGCGGCACCCGGGGCGGCCCGGGCCTGCGGCGGCGCCGGTCGGCCGGGGAGGCCGGTACCGGCCCGGGGGCCGTCCGGCCGCGCTCGCCGAGGGCCACCCCGCCCGGCCGGGCTCCGCCGAGGACGGGCTTGCGGGTGGACTCGGGCCGGATCCAGCGGCCGTCCGCGCTCATCAGTACTGCTCCTCATCTGGGACTTCGCATCCGGACGCGCCGTGGAGCGCGCGCCCCTGGGCGCGCTTCGGCCGCCGCCCCACACTGCCGGAGGGCGGCGGCCGGACGTTCACGGGGGCCGGTCGGCCCCGCGGCGGGTCCTGCGGGCCGTCCTCACCGGACTCCCGCGGAACCCGCCCCTGGCGGTGCTAGGGCGTGCCCTAGCCGCCGAGCCAGGCGCCGGTCGGCGCGATGGACGGCGGCGAGCTCGGGCCGGCCACGATCTTGACGATGTCGGCCTCGGGCAGCACCTGGTCCCACACCTGGATGTCGGCGACGGCGCCGTGCCAGGGGTCGGCCCACTGCGAGTTGGAGCTCAGCCGGCCGACCTGGAGGGAGTTGGTGCCGCTCGGCTGCACCCCGGCCGACTTGGCCGAGGACTGCGGAGCACCGTTGACGTACAGGGTGAGCTGGCCCGACGGGTCGTCGTACACGCCGGTCAGCAGCACCCACTGGTTGACCGTCGCGTCGCCCTTGGACCAGGCGATCGCCGAACCGCCGCCCGGCACCTGGACCTTGAAGTACCACTGGTCGTGCCCGTTGTTGTTGGCCCGGCCCAGCGCGTACGAGTAGTACTGGCCGTCGCCCTGGCTGACCGCGCTGCGGTTGCCGTTGGGCACGTCGACCAGCACCCGCGCGGAGACGGTGAAGCTCTTGTTGACCTCGACGACCGACGTGGACGTCGAGGCGAACGAGTCCTGGCCGCTGGGCAGTTTGAGGACCTGCCCGGAGACGCCGGCCATCGTCCCCTGCTTGGCGTCCGCCCCCAGGTTGAGCGCGGCCGCACCCTTCTTGGCGGGCAGCGAGCCGACGGTCGGCGGGCTGTCGATGCCCTTGAGCGGCGGCGCGCTCGTCGTGTTCGACGGGCCGGAGACCGTCGGGCTCGGCGTGCCGGGGCCGTGGGCCGCCGGCGTCTTCTCCTTGCCGTGCTGGTAGTACCAGTACCCGCCGCCACCGGCGGCGGCCACCACGACCACCGCGGTCACCGCGCCGATCAGCTTGAGCCTGCGGCCGCGCTTGGCGGACTGCTCGTTCTGCTCGGCCAGCGCCTCCCAGTTCGGCGTGCCGGCCGGGGGGACCGCCGGGCCGGGCGGCTGGAAGCCGCCCTGCTGCTGCCAGTGCGCCACGGACTGGGCCGGCTGCGGGCCCGGCGGGAACGGCTGCTGGCCCGGCGGGAACGGCTGCTGTCCGACGGCCTGGCCGGGCTGCGGCATCGGCGCCTGCGGCTGGACGGGCTGTGGTGCCACCGGGCCGGGTTGCGGCGCCACCGGACCGGGCTGCACCGGACCCTGCGCCACCGGGGCGGGTCCGCCGCCCTGGTGCGGCACCGGCGGCACCGGCTGCGCGACCGGATGCGGCGTCATCTGCTGGGGCTGCGCGGGTGCGGCGGGCGGCGGCCCGTAGCCGGCCGCGGGGCCGAAGGCTCCGCTCGGGAACTGCGGTGGCACACCGGTGGCCGGAGCGGGCCCCCCGGCCGGTGCCTGCTGCGGTGGCGTGGCGGGCTGGCCCGGCTCGCCACTCGGTACCGGTCGATCGCTCATGGCCCGAATGCTAGGGCATCCACCCCGACACGCCCATGGGGGGTGCGCGGACGAAACGTCAGCACGGCCGCGGTTTCCGGGGTGCGACGCCGGCTCACGCGACCCCGTTGTAGGGCAGCTTCCAGCGCTGCGAGACGGTGTCCGCGCACGGCCGCAGGAGCACCGTCGTGCCGTCCGCGAGCGCCCCGCCTGCGGTGCCCAGGCACAGCCCGGTGTCCGGGTGCTTCAGCCGCTGCCCCGGGGCGGTGACCCAGCGCTGCGCCGAGCCGCCGGTGCACTCGGCCAGCGTCACCGAGGAGCGGTCGGCGCCCGGCGCCAGGCAGGCCGCTCCACCGCGCAGCGAACCGTCGTTGCCCACCGTCCACCCGGTCGAGACGGCCTGGTCGCCGCAGGATCCGACGGTCACCGGGCTGCCGGCGGTCCCGCCGCCGCCGTGCCGCAGGCAGATCCCCGGGGCGCCCGCCGGGACCTCGCCGGCCGGCAGGCCGACCCGGTTGTGGAAGGCGAAGGAGTTGCTGCGCAGGCCGGTCCCGCCGCTCCAGACCTCGAACCCCGCCTGCACCCGGCAGAGGTAGGAGCTCTTCGGGACGTAGCCGCGCGCCATCGCGTCGGCGGTGAACAGCCGCAGGTCGAGGCCGCGGGTGGTGTGGGTGGGTGCCGTGCGGACGTAGCTGATCACGCTGTGCGGGCCGGTGATCGGCGCCTGGTAGACGTGGTAGCTCGCGTCCCCGAACGGCAGGGCGTCCGCCACCTTGTCGCCGGCGGGCCGCACGTTGTCGGTGGCGTCCAGCCAGATCATCACCTCGGCGCTCTCCCCCGGCAGGCAGTTGTCCGGGCTGGAGCCGTACCAGAGGTCGAAGGAGAGATTGAAGGAGCCGCTCACCCGGCCGTTGGCGTCCCAGTCGGCGGTGGCGTCGCCGAGCGCGCTGACCGGCACCGGCAGTCCGCTCGCGCCCGGGGCGGTCGAGACGTTGGGGTAGGCGCCCGGGGCGAGCGGGTTCTTGGGGACGAAGTCGTTGATCCGGGACACCGTGAACCCGCTGGCCCCGACCGGGTCCACGCAGACCGTGCCCGCGGTGTTCCACGGGTTCGGTTCGAGGACCTTGGCGCCGCCGTCCATTGCCAGCTTGGGAAACGGCTCCTGCGCGGTCGAGCAGATGCCCGGCCCGGACAGCGCCGTCGCCGGGCCGGCCGGCGGCTCGACCGCGCCGACGTCGCCGCTGCACCCGGCCAGCAGCGCGGCGACCGCACCGAAGGCGGCGACCGCCCGCAGGCCCCGCGCCACGCGCCCGGCCGCGCAGTCCTCGATGCCCATCGCTCTCCCCCGAACCGTCCTCGCCCGTCGAACGGACAACCGTACACAGGCGCTCCGGCCGCACCCCCGTTCACATCACGATCGGAACTCGATATCGGTTCCGGGCGGCCGGTCGAAGAGGGGAGAGCGGACTCAGAGCGATCGGTCCCGTACGATCCTGGCGTCCCCTGGTGCCCGAGCGACAACGGCCACCACCCGGGGATGGTTCAGTCTCATACGGCTTCGGGGGAGTAGAGCACGTGACTGTCACCGAGAGCGCGCGACTCGCGGGAAGCGGTCAGCCGCCGGTCTCACGACGCCGCAGCCGGCGCGGCCCGGCCGCCCGCAACCGGTGGGGCCTGCTCCCCCAACCCCCGGACAACACCGAGAAGTACCTCTACGCCCGCACCAACCTGTGGGTGCTGACCTGCTTCTCCCTCATCAGCTTCGCCTGCATGGTGGCCAGCGAGATCGGGCTGCTGAGCGCGACGCCGTGGTTCCTCTTCTTCATACCGCCGCTCGCCTTCACCATCGTCTACTACCTGATATCCCGCTGGGTGCACGGCTTCAACGAGACCTTCGACCTCTCCGCCCACCGGGCCCTGGTCAAGTCCTGGCAGCCCGAGCACCATCCGACCGTCGACATCTTCCTCCCGGTCGCCGGCGAGCCGATCGAGGTCCTGCACAACACCTGGACGCACGTCGCCCGGCTGCGCGACCAGTACCCGGGCGACGTCACCCCGTACGTCCTCGACGACAGCAACAGCCCGCAACTCGCGCAGATGGCCGTCGACTTCGGGTTCGTGTACGGCACCCGCGACAAGCTCGGCTGGTTCAAGAAGGCCGGCAACCTCCAGTTCGGCTTCCGCAACTCCGACAGCGACTACATCCTCATCCTGGACGCCGACTTCGCGCCCCGGCCGGACCTGCTGAACGAGATGCTCCCCTACATGGAGGCCGACCCCCGCCTCGGCATCGTCCAGTCCCCGCAGTTCTTCCGCATCCTGGACTCGCAGAACTGGATCGAGCGCGGCGCCGGCGCCGTCCAGGAGCTGTTCTACCGGACCGTCCAGGTCTCCCGGCAGCGCAGCGAAGGCGCCATCTGCGTGGGCAGCTGCGCGGTGTACCGGCGCGCGGCGCTGGAGGAGAACGGCGGTACCACGCTGATCGGCCACTCCGAGGACGTGCACACCGGGTTCGACCTGCGCCGCCTCGGCTGGGACCTCCAGTACATACCCGTCGCGCTGGCCACCGGCGTCTGCCCGGACAACGTCGGCGGCTTCTTCAACCAGCAGTACCGCTGGTGCACCGGCTCGATGAGCCTGCTCGGCAGCAAGAAGTTCTGGCAGACCAAGCTGCGGCCGATCACCCGGGCCTGCTACCTGTCCGGCTTCTTCTACTACATCCACACGGCGCTGTTCACCGTCGTCTCACCGCTCATCCCGATCGTCCTGCTGCTCGCCCGCCCCGACCTGATCCGCTGGGAGAACACCGCGCTGGTGCTGCCCGGCCTGCTCTACGCGACGGTCGTCTTCCCGCTCTGGCACCGCAACCCCTACCGGCTGGAGGCCTGGGCCGCCCGCATGATGTACGGCTGGGCGCACGTCTTCGCCATCTGGGACATCGTGCGCCGCAACCGGATGGCCTGGCAGCCGACCGGCTCCAGCGGCGCCAAGCGGAACAAGACCCGGCGGTTCTGGATCGGCGTCATCGCCTGGGGCGGCGGAACCGCCCTGCTCTGGGTGCTGCTGAGCATCTGGCGGATGCTCACCATGGGCCCGCTGAACTTCGCCCTCGTCCTCGCCTCCGGCCTCTTCTACGCCACCATCGTGGGCCGGGTCCTCGTCCAGCCCCGCCCGACGGAAGCAGTGTGATCGCCATGACCGCCCACCCGAGACGGGCCGGCCGGCTCCGTCGCCGGCTGGCGCTCCCGCTACTGGCCGCCGCCGGCCTGCTGCTCACCACCGCGTGCGGCCCCGAGGACCCCGGCTTCGCGATGCAGAAGGACCTCGCCCGGGCCGCCCCGGCCGCCACCCCGGCCCCTGGCGCTCCGGGCACTCCGGGTGCGACTCCCGCGCCCGCCCAGCCCAAGGCCCTGCCGGCCGGCGTCCCGTACGACGTCACGCCGCTGCTCAGGCCGAGCCACAAGTACCTCGGCGCCGCCCTGCCCGACGTCCCCGCCACGATGGACGCGCTGCCCGGCTACCGCGACGCGATCGGCAAGCAGCCCAACATCCTGGAGTTCTACGCCCACTGGAAGGGCGGCTTCGACACCACGGGCGCCCGCCGGATCCACGACGCCGGGGCGCTTCCCTTCATGGCCTGGGAGCCGCACGACCGCTCGCTCGCCTCGATCGCGGCCGGCGACACCGACGACTACGTGCGCGGCGTCGCCAAGGCCGTCGCCAGGTTCAACCTGCCGATCGCCATCAGCATCGCCCACGAGATGAACGGCGACTGGTACCCGTGGGGCCGTCAGGCCGCCACCCCCGAGGACTTCGTGGCCGCCTGGCGCCACGTCCACGACCTCTTCGACCAGGCCGGCGCCACCAACGTGATCTGGGTCTGGAGTCCCAACATCACCGACCCCGCGCCCAACACCCGTCTGGAGCCGTACTACCCCGGCGACACCTACGTCGACTGGGCCGGCATGACCGGCTACTTCACCAAGACCGGGCCCAAGACCTTCGAGACGCTCTACGGCCCGACCATGGCCGAGATCCGCGGCTTCTCCCAGAAGCCCTTCTTCATCAGCGAGACCGCCTCCGAGCAGGGCAAGCGCCAACGCGCCGACATCGACCAGCTGTTCTCCGGGCTTGAGGCGCACGACGACATCGTCGGCTTCGTCTGGTTCAACATCGTCAAGCGAGCGGACTGGCGGGTCGAGGCCGTGCCGGACACCCTCGCCGCGTTCAAGCAGCGCGTGTCCGACCCCCGTTACGGCTTCGACATCCGGAACCCCTGATGAGTACTGAGTCCGAGTTCTCCCCCGTCCCGCACGGCCGCTCCGCCCACGACCCGGCCGCCGAGCCGGACCTTGACCCCGACGGGCCCGGGGCCGTGGCGGCGGGCAGCCCCGACGGGCCCCGCACGGCCGCGGCGGCGGGCAGCCCCGCACGGCCCGGAACCGCCGTGGCGGTCGACAACCCCGACGGCGTCGAGCTGGCCCCGTACACCATCCCGCAGGTCCCCGCGCTCGGCTGGGACCCGGGCACCAGCCCCCGCCGCCGCTGGATCGCCCGCGGCCTGCTGGGCGCCGTCCTGACCGTCCAGGCCGCCCTCTCGCTGCGCCTGCTGGCCGCCGCGCACCCCGACGAGGCCGCCGCCATGGTCGCCGGCCGCCAGCAGCTGTCCCACCTGCTGCACGGCACCCCGGTCACCACCGACCTGGTCGACCGGGTGCACGGCTCGCCCTGGCTCTACCCGCCGCTGGCCGGCGCCGCCGCCGACGCCAACGGCATCTGGGGCACCCGGCTGCTCAGCCTCGGCTTCGCGCTGCTCACCACGGTGCTGCTGTACTCGCTGACCCGGCGGCTGTTCAACGAGCGGGTCGCCATCTGCGCCATCGCCGGGTACGCCGTCCTCCAGTCCACCGTGGTGGTCGGCTTCTACGCCGCGCCCGAGTCCCTCGCCCTCCTGCTGGTCGCCCTCGCGGCCTGGACCACGGTGTTCACCGCCGGCCGCCATCCGGCCCTGGCCCTGCTCGCCGCCCCGCCCACGGCGCTGGCCTGCGCCACGGCCTACTCCGCGGCCTTCGCCGTCCCCGCCCTGGTCGCCCTCGCCTTCGCCTGCGCCCGGCCGTACCACCGGGTGGGCCCGGCCGCCCTGCGCGCGCTGCTGTCGGCCCTCGGCATCCTCGTCCTGCTGCTCCCGTACGGCACCCTCGGCAGGGTCGCCGGGTGGTCGCCCTCGCGCGGCAACGCCCCCGGCTCGGCCGGCTCGATCCTGCTCGGCACGCTCCAGTGGGCCGGCCTGTTCACCGTCCTCGCGGTGGCCGGCACCATCGCCTACGCGCGCCGCGAACAGATGCCCGAGCACGACGCGCCGGAGAAGGACGCCCTCCCCACCACCCGGGGCGGGCGCGCCCTGCTCGGGGCCGTCCTGACCGCCACTGCCCTGCTGGTCCCCGCCGCCCACCTGTGGACCGGCACCTCCGGCGCGCTGTTCCGCCACCTCGGCTACGGCATGCTGCTCGCCGCCCCGCTCGCCGGGGTCGGCCTGACCCGGCTGGTCGGCGCCCACTTCCGCCACCCCCAGCTCGGCATCCTGGTCTGGGTCGCACTGCTCGCCCTCGGTCTGGAGCAGTCCGCCCTGCGCTACCAGAACGGGCCCGACTCCGGCCGTCTGCTGGCCGTCCTGCGGGTCCACACGGAGCCCCAGGGCCGCTACCTCACCGAGGTCGACGGACTCGCCGAGTACTACCTCGGCGGCGTCTCCAGGCCCGAGCAGTGGATCTCCGCGCGCGCCGGGACGGACTACCGCGACGGGGCCGGGGTCGAGCACCACGGCGACGACGGCAGCGTGGCCGCGATCCGGGACGGCTGGTTCACCATGGTCGTCCTCGACAGCACCGCGCCGAGGGCCACCGACCGGGCCCTGAGCGAGGCCCTGAGCACCGCCGGACACTACCGGCTGGTCGCCCAGTTCACCTCGCCGACCGGCGATTCGAGTACGTACAAGGTCTATCTGAAGCACTGACCGGCCGCCCGGCTCACGCACATCCGCGACACGACAGGCACAACATATGGTGCCGCCGCAGTCCGGCGGCACTACATGTATGCTCGCTTCTGCTGTCGATGCAGGGGAACCCGGTGCGAATCCGGGACTGCCCCGCAGCGGTGAGCGGGCGGCTGCAGAAGCCGTAACCGCGAGTCCGATGACCTGCCGACGGCGTGCGCCACGGCCCTCCCGCAGAGGCCGCGCGAGCACCGAGCAGTACCCCTCCGGGCCTCGCGGGCGGGCCGGGGAGTCACCTCGCGCGACGCTTTTTGCGTTCGTGCCGTGCTCCCCTGCCCCGATCGGCCCGGTGGCCCCCCGATCACCGCCGCCGATCGCCGCCAGGAGAGAGCGCCTTGACCACCGCTGCCTCAGCCACCCTGCCCGCCCAGGGCTCCGGTACCGCCTTCACCGACCCGACGGTCTCCGACCCCGGGGGCGCGCTGCTGCGGCTGCTCACCGACCGCAGCACCGACCTCACCGAGGTCGACCCCGGCCATGTCGCCGCCGCCGCGCTGCGCGGCCGCCACGCCGGCTCGGACTTCGCCGAGCTGCGCGGGCTGGCCGTGGACGCCGCCGCGTCGATGATCGCCGAGGACCCCCAGTACTCGAAGCTCGCCGCCCGCCTGCTCGCCCTGGAGATCGTCGACGAGGCGAACAACCAGGGCTCGGTGTCCTTCTCCGCCTCGATCGCCGTCGGCCACGCCGAGGGCCTGATCGGCGACACCACCGCCGCCTTCGTCACCAAGCACGCGGCCGCCCTGGACGCGCTCGTCGACACCAAGGGCGACGACCGCTTCGAGTACTTCGGCCTGCGCACGGTGCAGTCCCGCTACCTGCTGCGCCACCCGATCACCCGCAAGGTGATCGAGACCCCGCAGCACTTCCTGCTCCGCGTCGCCTGTGGCCTGGCGGTCGGCGACAGCGAGCAGTCCGTGCGCGAGGTGGCCGAGCTGTACGGCCTGATGAGCCGCCTGGAGTACCTGACCTCCTCGCCGACGCTCTTCAACTCCGGCACCCGCCACCCGCAGATGTCGAGCTGCTACCTGCTCGACTCGCCGCTGGACAACCTGGACTCGATCTACAACCGCTACGCGCAGATCGCCCGCCTGTCCAAGCACGCCGGCGGCATCGGCCTGTCGTACTCGCGCATCCGCTCGCGCGGCAGCCTGATCCGCGGCACCAACGGCAAGTCCAACGGCATCGTGCCGTTCCTGCGCACCCTCGACTCCTCGGTCGCCGCCGTCAACCAGGGCGGCCGCCGCAAGGGCGCGGCCTGCGTCTACCTGGAGACCTGGCACGCCGACATCGAGGAGTTCCTGGAGCTCCGCGACAACACCGGCGAAGAGGCCCGCCGCACCCACAACCTCAACCTGGCGCACTGGATCCCGGACGAGTTCATGCGCCGGGTCAACGCCAACCAGGACTGGTCGCTGTTCTCCCCGGCCGACGTGCCCGAGCTGGTCGACCTGTGGGGCGAGGAGTTCGACGAGGCGTACCGCAAGGCCGAGCTGGCCGGCAAGGCCGTGCGCACCATCCCGGCGCAGACCCTGTACGCCCGCATGATGCGCACCCTCGCGCAGACCGGCAACGGCTGGATGACCTTCAAGGACGCCTCCAACCGCGCCGCCAACCAGACCGCGCTGCCGGGCCGCACGGTGCACTCCTCCAACCTGTGCACCGAGATCCTGGAGGTCACGGACGACTCCGAGACCGCCGTCTGCAACCTCGGCTCGGTCAACCTGGGCGCCCACGTCGCCCCGGGCGCCTCGGCCGCCGACCTGATCGGCGCCATGGACTGGGAGCGCCTCGACGCCACCGTCCGTACGGCCGTGACGTTCCTCGACCGCGTGGTGGACATCAACTTCTACCCGACCACCGAGGCCGGGACGTCCAACTCCCGCTGGCGGCCGGTCGGCCTCGGCGTGATGGGCCTCCAGGACGTCTTCTTCCAGCTGCGGATCGACTTCGACTCCGCCGAGGCGAAGGTCCTCTCCACCCTCATCGCCGAGCGCATCATGCTCACCGCGTACGAGCGCTCCGCCGACCTGGCCGAGCAGCTCGGCCGCCACGAGGCGTACGGCGAGACCCGCGCCGCCCGCGGCGAGCTGCACATCGACCACTTCCCGACGGCCGCCCCGCAGTGGGCCGACCGCTGGACGGCGCTGCGCGCCCGGATCGCCGAGACCGGCCTGCGCAACTCGCTGCTGCTGGCCATCGCGCCGACCGCGACCATCGCGTCCATCGCCGGCGTGTACGAGTGCATCGAGCCGCAGGTGTCCAACCTGTTCAAGCGCGAGACGCTGTCCGGCGAGTTCCTCCAGGTCAACCCGTACCTGGTGCGCGAGCTCAAGGAGCTCGGCGTCTGGGACCAGCAGACCCGCGACGCCCTGCGCGACGCCAACGGTTCCGTCCAGGAGCTGAACTGGCTGCCCGCCGAGGTGCGTTCGCTGTACCGGACGGCCTGGGAGCTGCCGCAGCGCGCGCTGATCGACCTGGCCGCGGCGCGGATGCCGTACCTGGACCAGAGCCAGTCCCTGAACCTGTTCATGGCGGCGCCGACCATCGGCAAGCTCAGCTCGATGTACGCCTACGCGTGGAAGGTCGGTCTGAAGACCACCTACTACCTGCGCTCGCGCCCGGCCACCCGCATCGCCCAGGCCGCGTCCGGTGCCGCCCGTGCCGCCGCGCCGGCGCCCGTGAACACCCCGACCCTCACCCCGGAGCAGGAAGCCGCCCTCGCCTGCTCCCTGGAGAACCCCGAGTCCTGCGAGGCCTGCCAGTAATGTCTCAGTCCGAAGACCGCAAGATGCTGCTCGACCCCGGCTTCGAGCTGACCCTGCGCCCCATGCGCTACCCGTCGTTCTACGACCGGTACCGGGACGCGATCAAGAACACCTGGACCGTCGAGGAGGTGGACCTGCACTCCGACGTCGCCGACCTGGCGAAGCTCAGCGAGGGCGAGCGCCACCTGATCGGCCGGCTGGTCGCGTTCTTCGCGACGGGCGACTCGATCGTCTCCAACAACGTGGTGCTGAGCCTCTACAAGCACATCAACTCGCCCGAGGCGCGGCTGTACCTCTCGCGGCAGCTGTTCGAAGAGGCCGTGCACGTCCAGTTCTACCTGACGCTGCTCGACACCTACCTGCCCGACCCGGAGGACCGCAACGCGGCCTTCGCGGCGGTGGAGAACATCCCCTCCATCCGCCAGAAGGCGCAGTTCTGCTTCAAGTACATGAACGCGGTCGACCACATCGACTCGCTGCAGACGAAGGAGGACAGGCGGGCGTTCCTGCTCAACCTGATCTGCTTCGCCGCGTGTGTCGAGGGGCTGTTCTTCTACGGCGCGTTCGCCTACGTGTACTGGTTCCGGAGCCGGGGCCTGCTGCACGGCCTCGCAACCGGTACCAACTGGGTGTTCCGCGACGAGTCCATGCACATGGACTTCGCGATGTCGGTGGTCGACACCGTCCGCGAGGAGGAGCCCGACCTCTTCGACGACGAGATGGCCAAGCAGGTCACGGAGATGCTGGAGGAGGCCGTCGAGGCCGAGCTCCAGTTCGCCCAGGACCTGTGCGGTGACGGCCTGGCCGGCATGAACACCGCCTCGATGCGCGAGTACCTGGAGGCCGTGGCGGATCAGCGCCTCGCGCGCCTCGGCCTGCCGATCCGGTACGGGTCGACGAACCCGTTCGGCTTCATGGAGCTCCAGAACGTCCAGGAGCTGACCAACTTCTTCGAGCGCCGCGTGTCGGCGTACCAGGTCGCCGTCGAGGGCACCGTCGCCTTCGACGACGACTTCTAGGAAGAACAGAACGAACGACAGAGGTGCCCCGCACGGCTGTGGCCGTGCGGGGCACCTAAGTCGTTAATAGGGAC
>NZ_JBHXEM010000082.1:0-39968 GCF_042724755.1 Kitasatospora sp. NPDC127067
GCGCCGTGGTCGGCTCCGGCGGGGGGCGGGGGGGCGCGGGCCCCCGGGGCGCGGCCCCCGCCGTCCGGTGGGGGGGGGGCCTCGGCCGTGCCCGGGCTCAGTGCCCGTTGACGTCCACCACCTCGACGCCGCGAATGTTCCGCTCGATCTCCTCCGTCGGCAGCGCGATCGCCAGCGCCCAGTAGTAGACGACCAGCGAGAACGCCACCACGACCACGATGTCCCACCACAGCGGCAGGTTCCCCTTCGCGCCCGCGCCGAAGGTGCCCTGCCAGGAGGTCAGGCCCATGCCGAGCAGGTAGACCGGCAGCCACTGCCCGGCCCGGAAGTCCATCCGGGGCGCGTTCGGCAGCCCCTTGGAGCGCGCGTACCAGGAGTACCCGCCGAGCAGCAGGTAGCCGATCACGATCGCCAGGCCCAGGCGCCACAGGGTGTCCCAGCCGGACCAGTAGATGACCAGGCTCGCCACCACGAAGGCAAGCGGCGAGATCACCGAGCCGCCGGGCAGGTGGTACGAGCGCTCCATCTTCGGCAGCCGCTTGCGCAGCACCCCGAAGGCCAGCGGGGCGCCCGCGTACATCAGCACCACCGCCGAGGTGATGAAGCCGACCAGCCGCTGCCAGCTCGGGAAGGGCAGGAAGCAGATCACCCCGGCCACCCAGGCGATGAGCAGGCCCAGCCAGGGCACCGCGCGCTTGTCGGTGGACTGCAGCACCTGCGGCGCGTAGCCGTTGCGGCTCAGGCCGTAGGTGACCCGGGAGCTGGAGGTGATGTAGACCAGTCCGGTGCCGGCCGGCGAGATGACCGCGTCGATGAACAGCACGGTGGCCAGCCAGCCCAGGCCGATCAGGGTCGCCAGGCCGGCGAACGGTCCGCTGATCCCGGGGTAGTCGAGGGTGCTCCAGCCCTGGGCGAAGGTCTCCGGCGGCAGTGCCCCGATGAACACCACCTGGAGCATCACGTAGACGATGGTGCCGACCACCACCGAGCCGAGCACCGCGCGGGGGATGTCCCGGCGCGGGTTTCGGCTCTCCCCCGCCCACTGGATGGCCTGTTCGAAGCCGAGCAGCGCGAAGATCACCCCGCTGCTGCTGATCGCGGTGAGCACGCCCTTGGCGCCGTCCGGCGCGAAGCCGTGCACGTCGAAGTTGGAGCCGTGGAACTCGGTGATGCCGAGCGCGAAGATGGTCAGCACCGGGACGGCGACCTTCCACACGGTGGCCGCGCTGTTGGTGTGGGCGAGCAGCCGCACGCCGAGGAAGTTGACCGCGACGAAGACTCCGAGCAGGGCGGCCGCGACGACGAATCCCCAGCCGGTCAGCGTCAGGTTCTTGTTCAGCAGGCCGTCCGCCCAGCTCCAGTGCTGGGCGTAGTTGATCATCGCCTGCACCTCGATCGGCGCGATGGTCGCGGCCTGCAACCAGGTGAACCAGCCGAAGGACATCCCGGCGAACCCGCCGAAGGCGTAGTGCGGGTAGCGCGCCGTCCCGCCCGCCACCGGGAACAGCCCGCCCAGCTCGGCGTGGACCAGCGCCAGCAGGATGATCGCCACCGCGCCGATGCCCCAGGACAGCAGCGCCGCCGGCCCGGCCGCCACCGCCGCCTTCTGCGCCCCGAAGAGCCAGCCGGAGCCGATGATCGCCCCGACCGAGGCCCAGAGCAGTCCGATGACGCCGACCTCGCGCCGCAGCCCGGTGTGCCCCGAGCCGGGCGGATTGGAGGAGGAATGGGCCATGGCCGATCGCCTCTCGAAGCAGGAGGAATTCCTCCGACAGTGCCCCACCCCGGGCGTCTCCCCTCCCCGAAACGCCCCGCACCCCGTGCCCCTCACCCGAACAGCCCGCGGGAACCACCCGCCGGCACAGTTTCCGAAGCGTTCACCCGCCCGGCACGTGGAACTCACCGGCGGCAGGCAGGCTCCCTGACAGTGCCCAAAGTTGGCTATACAACTTCAACCCTTACGACAGCCGTAGTGCCGCCGAGGAGAAGACCGATGACCGAACTGCCGCCGTACTGGCTGCGTGACAACTGCCCGTGCGCCGAGTGCCGGGACCCCCGCAACGGACAGAAGCTGTTCCAGATCGACGACCTGCCCGAGGACCTGGCGGTCGCCAGGAGCACGGAGGCCGACGGACACCTGGAGGTGCGCTGGTCGGACGGCCACCGCTCGCGCTACCCGCTGGAGTGGCTCGACCGGGCCGACGAGGGCGACGGGCGCACCGAGCGGGGCAAGCGGCTCTGGACGGCGGCGGACTTCGCGTCCGGCCTCCCGCAGGCGCGGTGGGAGGCCTACCTGGCCGACCCGGCCGAGCGGGCCGCGGTGCTGGCCGCCGTACGGGACGACGGCTTCGCCGTGCTGCGCGGGGTGCCGGCCGTCGAGCGGCAGGTGCTGCGGGTGGCGGAGAGCTTCGGCCACGTACGGGTCACCAACTACGGGGAGCTGTTCGACGTCCGGGTCGAGCCGGACCCGAACAACCTCGCCTTCACCAGCGTCGCCATCGCCCCGCACACCGACAACCCGTACCGGGACCCGGTGCCGACCCTCCAGCTGCTGCACTGCCTGGAGAACTCGGCGACCGGCGGCGACTCCGGACTGGTGGACGGGTTCAAGGCCGCGGCGCTCCTCCGGGAGGAGGCGCCGGCCGCGTTCGAGGTCCTCACCCGTACGCCCGTCCCGTTCGCCTTCCGCGACCGGGGCACCGAACTGCGCGCCGACCGCCCGCTGATCGACGTGGACCCGCTGGGCCGGATCCGCGAGGTCAGGTTCAACAACCGCTCGATCGGCACCGTCCGGGCCGGCGCCCCGGACGGCCTGAACGCCTTCTACGCCGCCTACCGCCGCTTCGCCGCGATCACCCTGCGCCCCGGACTCCGGCTCACCTTCCGCCTCGGCCCCGGCGACTGCCTGATCTTCGACAACACCCGCCTGATGCACGCCCGGACGGCCTTCCGGCAGGACGGCCACCGCCACCTCCAGGGCTGCTACGCCGACCTCGACTCCCTGAACAGCACCCTCGCGGTGCTGCGCCGCCGCGCCGCCGCGCTGGACGCGATCGCCGCCCTGTTCGCGGGCGAGGGCGCCGGGGAGTACCTGGGCGAGGAGGTCACCATGGCCGAGCACATGCTCCAGGCCGCCGCCGCCGCCGAGGCCGCCGGGGCGCCGGCACACCTGGTCGCCGCCGCGCTGCTGCACGACGTCGGCCACTTCTTCGACGAGCACGGCCAGGGGTCCGCACACGGACAGGATCTGATGAAGGGTCAGGACAATCGCCACAGCGACTCCGGGGCCGACTGGCTGGCCCGCTGGTTCGGCCCGGAGGTCACCGAGCCGGTCCGGCTGCACGTGGCCGCCAAGCGCTACCTGTGCGCGGTCGAGCCCGGATACCGGGAGCGGCTCTCCGCGGCCTCCGAGTACACGCTGGGCGTCCAGGGCGGCCCGATGGACGAGCGCCGGGCCGCCGCCTTCGCCGAACTCCCGGGCGCGCGGGACGCGGTGGCGGTGCGGCGCTGGGACGAGCGGGCGAAGGTGGCGGGCGCCCCGACGCCCGGCTTCGAGCACTACCGCCCGCTGCTCGCCGCCCTCATGCGGTGAGGACGCTCACGCACTGAGGACGCTCACTGCTCACGCCGCGCGGGCGCTCACGCCGTCAGGACGCCCGTGCGGCCCGCGCAAGGGGCTCAGTCCAGCTCCCGCGCGTGCCGCGAAAGCGCCGAGGTGGCCAGGGAGTTGTGCACGCTGAACGCCACCGTCCCGGGCAGGTAGCGGTCCTGGGACCACTCCACCGGCGTGCCCGTCGGGTCGGTCGTGCGCCGCCGCTCGCGCAGCAGCGGACCGCCCCGGCGGCAGCCGAGCAGCCGGGCGTCCTCGGCGTTGGCCGGGACGACGTCGATGGTGTGGTCGGCGTCGGTGAACAGGATGCCGTGCTCGCGCAGCACTTCGGTGTGCGAGACCACGTCCGGCGGCAGCTCGGCGACGATCTCGCCGACCCGCGGCGGGTACACGGTGCGCTCGACCATCACCGGCGTGCCGGACAGCGTCCGCAGCCGGACGATGACGTACACCTCGGCGCCCGGTTCCAGGCGCAGTTGCTCGCGCTCGGCGGCGTCGGCCGGGCGGCGCACCAGCGAGTCCAGGATGCCGCCGGGCTCCTCGCCCATCGAGTACGCCCAGTGCGTGAAGCTGAGGAGTTCGGAGAAGCTCTGCACCCGGGCGCCGCCGAGGACCACCCGGCGGGTGCCGCGCCGGGAGGTGACCAGTCCGTCGGAGCGCAGCACCGCGAGGGCCTGGCGGACGGTGCCGCGGGAGACGCCGTACTGCTCGGCCAGCGCGCCCTCGGCGGGCAGCCGGCCGGCCTCGCCGTAGGCGCCGGTGGTGATCGCCTCGCGCAGGTCGGCGGCCACCTTCCGGTACAGCGCGCCGGGGCGCTCGGCCGCGGGCTCCGCGGCGGCCGAGTGGTCCCCGGCGGCCGGGCGCCCCTCGGCCCCGGGGCGCTGGGGCTCAGTTGCCACGTCAGTCAATGTCCCTCCTGGGGCGGTGTCCTGCGCAGCCGTACCGGCGCGGACAGCCCGACCTTATCCCGCTGCGCCTTCGAAGCATCGCACCGAACGGTTCACGCTCCGATGGCCGGATTCCACCGTTCCCGCACCCGACCCCGGTTCTGGGCCGTCCGTTCACCTTCCCGTCACCGGCCTCCGGCGTACTTACTGCTGTCAGCGAAGTTGGCTAGTCAACTCGGACGACGTCGATCGATCGCTCACCCGGCCGGTCCGCCGCCCTTCGCGAGACGCAGGCCCGCGGAACCCCCCGCGAACGCCCCTCGCAGTACGCCCCCTTAACAGGAGACTTCCCCGTGACCGTGCACCGCGCCCGCGCCGCCGCCTTCGCGGCCGTACTGACCGCCGCCGCGCTCTCCCTCACCGCCTGCGGCTCCGCCGGTTCGAGCGCCAAGTCCGGCGATGCCGCCAAGGACGGCGCCAAGGACGCCAAGACGGCCACCTCGGCCGCCGACTTCGGCGGCATGGACGGCCTGATCGCCGCGGCCAAGAAGGAGGGCAAGCTGCACGTCATCACGCTGCCCCGGGACTGGGCGAACTACGGCAAGATCATCGACGGCTTCAAGGCCAAGTACGGCATCGAGGTCGAGGAGGAGAACCCGGACGGCTCCAGCCAGGACGAGATCAACGCGGTCAACTCCCGCAAGGGCCAGGACCGCGCCCCCGACGTGGTCGACCTGGGCAGCGCCTTCGCCCTCCAGGCGGTCAAGGACGGCATCCTCGCCCCCTACAAGGTCGCCACCTTCGACAAGGTGCCGGACACCATGAAGGACGCGAACGGCGCCGCCGTCAACGACTACGGCGGCTACGTCTCCATCGGCTGCGACGCCAAGAAGATCGCCAACTGCCCGAAGACCTTCGCCGACCTGCTCAAGCCCGAGTACAAGGGCCAGGTCGCCCTCAACGGCAACCCGACCAAGTCCGGCTCCGCCTTCGGCGGCGTCTACGCGGCCGCGCTCGCCAACGGCGGTTCGCTGGACAACGTCCAGCCCGGCATCGACTTCTTCGGCAAGCTGAAGCAGTCCGGCAACTTCAACCCGGTCGAGTCGACCCCGGCCACCATCGAGAAGGGCGAGACCCCGATCTCGATCGACTGGTCCTACCTGAACGCCGGTTACACCGACGAGTTCAAGGACAAGGGCGTCGACTGGAAGGTCTCCATCCCGACCGACGGCTCCTACGCCCAGTTCTACAACCAGGCCGTCAACAAGTGGGCCCCGCACCCGGCGGCCGCCCGCCTGTGGCAGGAGTACCTGTTCAGCACCGAGGGCCAGAACCTCTTCCTCGGCGGCTACGCCACCCCGTCCACCTTCGAGGCCCTGAAGAAGGACGGCACCCTGGACGCCACCGCCGCCGCCAAGCTGCCGGCCGTCGAGAAGCCGTTCACCACCTTCCCGACCGTCGACCAGATCAACGCGGCCAAGAAGGTCGTCACCGAGAACTGGACCAAGGCCGTCGCGGGCTGACACCCCGGCCACGTACCGCACTTCGGGCTGAGAAAAGGCACTCATGACCACGGCTCCCACCCCGGTGCCGACCACCCCCGCCGCCACCTCCCCCGGTGGCGGCGCGGGGGCGTCCGCCACCGCCACGACCACCTCCCCCACGAGCACCGCCCCCGCCCCGCGGCGCCGGCCCCTCGCCCGCCTCCGCGGCGCGTCCTGGCTGGCCACCGTGCCGCTGCTGCTGTTCTTCCTGATCGGCTTCGGACTTCCCTGCGTCGCCATCGTGATCGGCGCGTTCACCACCTCCAGCGACGCGGAGAGCGGCGCCGGGCAGTTCACCTTCGACAACCTGACGGCCTCCGTCCAGGGCGGCTACCGGACGGCCATGCTGAGCAGCCTCAAGCTCTCCGCGCTGACCGCGCTGCTCGCCACCGTGCTCGGCGTACCGCTCGCCCAGGCCGTCGTCACCTCCCGGCGCGGCTGGCTGCGCCAGGCGGTGCTCACCGCCTCCGGCGTGCTCGCCAACTTCGGCGGCCTGCCGCTCGCCTTCGCGTTCGTCGCCACCCTCGGCAACGCCGGTGAGATCACCAGGCTGCTGCACCTCACCGACCACGGCTGGTCGCTGTACTCCTTCACCGGCCTGACGGTCGTCTACCTGTACTTCCTCGTCCCGCTGATGGTGCTCACCATCACCCCGGCCCTGGACGGCCTGCGGACCCAGTGGCGCGAGGCGGCCCAGAACAACCGGGCCACCACCGTCCAGTACTGGCTCCACGTCGCCCTGCCGATCCTGCTGCCCTCCCTGCTCGGCGGCTTCGTGCTGCTCTTCGGCAGCGCCTTCGCCGCCTACGCGACGGCCGCCGCCATGGTCGGCGCGACCGTCCCGCTGGTCAGCCGCTCGATCGCGGACGCGCTCTCCGGCAACGTGCTGGTCGGCCAGGGCAACCTCGCCCTCGCCCTCAGCCTCAACATGATCGTCGTGGCCGTCCTGGTGATGGCCGTGTACCTCCCCCTCCAGCGCCGGAGCGCCCGATGGCTCAGCTGACCACCCCCGCCCGCCCCGGCCGACGCGACGTGCGCTGGTGGCGCGGTGCCGTGCTGCTGCTCGCCGGCGTCTACTTCGTCGTGCCGCTCGCGGCCTCCTTCTGGTTCTCGATCGACGAGCCCAAGGGCATCTCCTTCTCCGCCTACACCGGACTGCTCTCCGCCCCCGGCTTCCTGGACAGCCTCTGGCTGACCCTCGGCCTCGCCGTGGTCACCGTCGTGGTGCTGCTGCTCCTGCTCGTCCCGGCGCTGATCGCCGTCCGGCTCGGCTCGCCGAAGCTGCGCCCGGTCATCGACGTGCTCTGCACCCTGCCGCTGGTCGTCCCGCCGGTCGCCCTGACCGCCGGCCTCATCGGCGTGCTGCGCTGGGGCCCGGACTACCTGATGGACACCCCGTTCTTCCAGACCTTCGTGTTCGTCCAGGACCCGGACTTCCCGCTGGTGCTGGTCATCGCCTACGTGCTGATGGCCCTGCCGCTCGCCTACCGCGCCCTGGACGCCGGCCTGCGCTCGATGGACGTGCGCACCCTGGTCGAGGCCGCCCGCAACTGCGGCGCGAGCTGGCCGCGCGCGGTGTTCACCGTGGTCCTGCCCAACCTGCGCGGGGCCCTGCTGAACGCCTCCTTCCTCACCCTGGCCCTGGTCCTCGGCGAGTTCACCACCGCCTCGATCCTCGGCTTCCAGCCCTTCCCGGTCTGGATCTACTCGGTCGGCAACAGCCAGGCCCACATGTCGGTCGCGGTCTCCATCCTGAGCCTGCTGCTCACCTGGCTGCTGCTGCTCCTGCTGGCCACCGCCGGGCGCGAGCGCCGCGCCAAGACCGCCACCTCCTGAAACCCCCCGGAGTCACCAGTCATGACCACGGCCACCGCCATCGCCAACGGCGTCTCGCTCTCCCCCGGCAGCGCCACCGTCGAATTCCGCTCCCTGCGCCGCGCGTTCGGCACCACCACCGCCCTCGACGGCCTGGACCTGACCGTCCACCCGGGCGAGCTGATCGCCCTGCTCGGCCCGTCCGGCTGCGGCAAGACCACCGCGCTGCGCATCCTGGCCGGCTTCGAGCAGCACGACTCCGGCGAGGTGCTGGTCGACGGCCGGGACATCACCGCGATCCCCGCGCACAAGCGCGACGCGGGCATGGTGTTCCAGTCGTACAGCCTCTTCCCGCACCTGACCGCCCTGGACAACGTCGCCTTCGGGCTGCGGATGCGCGGCACCGGCAAGGCCGAGCGCCGCAAGCGGGCCCAGGAGCTGCTGGAGCTGGTCGGCCTGCCGCACCGCGCCGACCACTACCCGCACCAGATGTCCGGCGGCCAGCAGCAGCGCATCGCGCTCGCCCGCGCGCTCGCCCTCCAGCCGCGCGTCCTGCTGCTGGACGAGCCGCTGTCCGCGCTGGACGCCAAGGTCCGCCTCCAGTTGCGCGACGAGATCCGCCGCCTCCAGCAGGAGCTGGGCATCACCACCCTGTTCGTCACCCACGACCAGGAGGAGGCGCTGTCGATGGCCGACCGGGTCGCGGTGCTGCGGGCCGGCAGGCTGGAGCAGTGCGCCGTCCCGTCCGAGCTGTACAGCCGGCCGGCCACCGCCTTCGTCGCCGAGTTCGTCGGCACCATGAGCCGCATCCCGTGCACCCGCACCTCGGACGGCGTCGAGGTGCTCGGCCGCCGGCACGCGGTGGACGGCGCGATCCCGGCCGACGGCGAGCTCCAGGTGCTGGTCCGCCCGGAGAACGTCACCCTGACCCCGGCCGAGGACGGCCCCGCGCTGGTGGTCACCGCCTCCTTCCTGGGCGCCGTCACCCGGCTCACCGTCCGCCTGGACGACGGCACCGAGGTCAAGGCCGACCTGCCCACCGAGGCCGCCGCCGCCCTGCCGGCCGGCGCCCGGGCCGCGCTCACCCTGCCGGAGCGCCCGGTGCTGGTGGACCGCCGCACCGCCTGAGAACCTCGTACCTCCCTGCTCCGTCCACCGGAGCACCGAAGAACCACCGAAGGTACCGCCATGCCTGACTCCGCCCTGCCCGAATCCGTCCTGCCCGAGAACTCCGCCCCGCCCGCCGCCGCGCTGCCCGCCGTCGTCCTGCCCGCCGCCGTCCTCTTCGACATGGACGGCACCCTGGTGGACACCGAGCAGCTGTGGTGGCAGGCCGCCGCCGAACTCGCCGAGGAACTGAACCGCCCGCTCACCGACCAGGACGCCCCCGAGGTGCTCGGCCAGGCCATCGAGCACACCGCCGCCCACCTGCACAGGGTCAGCGGCACCACGCTCGGCGAGGCCGAACTCGCCGCCCGGCTCGGCGAGTCCTTCGCCGGCAAGGTCGCCGCCGAGACGGTTCCGCGCCCCGGCGCGCTCGCCCTGCTGGCCTCGCTGCGCGACGCCCGGGTGCCCACCGCGCTGGTCTCCGCCTCCCCGCGCCGGGTGGTGGACCTGGTGCTGTCCGCCATCGGCCGGGACTGGTTCGCCGTCACCCTGGCCGCCGAGGACACCGAGCGCACCAAGCCCGCGCCCGACCCGTACCTCGCCGCCGCCGAGCGGCTCGGCCTGGACCCGGCGGCCTGCCTCGCCGTCGAGGACACCCCGACCGGGGTCGCCTCCGCCACCGCGGCCGGCTGCGCCGTGCTCGCCGTGCCGTCCACCGCGGTGCCGATGCCCCGGGGCGAGCGGATCACCCTGCTCGCCAGCCTGGAGCAGGCCGACCTCGCCCTGCTCGGGAAGCTCGCCGGTCCCGGCGCGGTTCGACCCTGACATGCCCTATCTCCTGCTCGCCCTCGCCATCGTCAGCGAGGTCTGCGCCACCAGCTGCCTCAAGCTCACCGAGGGGTTCACCCGGCTCTGGCCGAGCCTCGGCGTCGGCATCGGCTACGCGCTCTCCTTCGTGCTGCTCGGCCGCGCGCTCAAGCACATACCGGTCTCGGTCGCCTACGCGGTCTGGTCCGGGGCCGGCACCGCGGCGGTCGCCGGGATCGGCGTGGTCGCCTTCGGCGAGTCGCTCGGGCGGCTCCAGTGGCTGGGCATAGCGCTGGTGATCGTCGGGGTGGTCGTGCTCAACCTCAAGGGCGGACACTCCTGACGACGTTCTGACGGTCCGTCAATTTCCGAATACGCTGGTCAACCACCCTGTCGGGGCGGGACGTCGGACGTGCCGACCTCCCGCCCCGAAGCCTTCGCTACGGTGTCCCCCATGACGGACCCCCGACCCCATCACTACCGCTTCGTCCACCGCGAACTCGCCCGCCAGGTACTGGAGTTCGGCCCGCGCGTGGCCACCCCGACCCCGGACGGCGGCAGCCTGCTGCCCGTCGTCACCCAGATCTGGGACGACCTCGGCGCCGCCCTGCCGCCCGAGGACCGCCTGCCCCACCACGGCCTCGACTGCCGGCACCTGTCGGTCGACGGCCACCACATGCTGCTGGTCACCCTGCCCACCGCGGTCGGCGCCACCGAGGCCCACTTCGTCGCCGCCGTCCAGCCCCAGGGCGCCAGGTCGGTGCGCTACGTGACCTTGGAGCACGCGTTCAGCCCCTTCGACGGCAGCCCCGGCACCGTCCTCGGCGAGTGGACCGCCGAGAGCCACCTCAACCACGGCCCGGGGCCCTCGCCCGTCGCCGAACTGTTCGTCACGGCCGTGGTGCAGCTCGTCACCCCGAAGAAGCGCGGCTTCTGGCGCCGCTGAGACCGACCCTCGCACGTCCCTCCGGGCCGGGCCGCCGACGTCAAGAAGGCGTCGACGGCCCGTAAAGGTCCCGCAAACATCCTCCCCCGGACCCCGGCGCGGGCGATCATCGGCGCACTGGTCGGGGCTATGCTCGCCCGGTCCGACAAACGACGCATCGGGGGGCGAAAGTGTCCGACTTCAAAGTCAGTACAGAATTCCTCGCCAAGCTGGCCCAGGACCTCAAAGGCTGCGGCGACGAACTCGAACAGGGGCTCAAGGCCTTCGAAGCGGCCGGCCACACCGGCACCGGCTTCGACTTCCTGGACGAGGCCTGCGGGCACTTCAAGGACAAGTGGCAGTTCGGCCTGAAGAAGGTCCGCGAGTGCGTCAAGGTCCTGGACGAGGGCCTGGAGCAGGTGCAGAAGAACTACGACGGCACCGAGCAGAGCATCGTCAAGGTCCTCACCCCGGCGGGGCAGTCGTGAGCGCCCCGACGCCGCCGGCGCCCGACTGGTCCGGCCTCGGCTTCAACCCCACCCCCGGCGACTCCGCCGCCGTCACCGCGCTCAGCGCCGGCCTGCGCCGGGTGGGCCAGCACCTGACCGGCGTGCACACCACGCTCTCCCAGATCTCCGCCAACCAGGGCGAGTGGACGGGCGAGGCGGCCAAGCAGTTCGCCAAGCAGTTCGACAAGCTCCCCGGCTACCTCCAGGACGCCGCCGACTCGATCACCGCGGCCTACACGGCGCTCGACGTCTGGTACAAGGCGCTGACCGAACACCAGCCCAAGGCGGCCGAGTTGGCCGCCTCCGCGGTCGCCGCCAAGAAGAAGAAGGACGAAGCGGACCGGGCGCACAGCGCCGCGGCCGCCGCCCCCGACCTCCAACTGGCCGGCCGCCACTACTCCGACGACGCGAGCCTCGCCGCCGCCGAACAGCGCTACAACACGGCGAAGAGCCACCTCGACTCGGCCGCCGGCCTGCTCACCAGTGCCTCCAACGAGCTGGCCGGCCTCCAGAAGCAGGCCCACGAGCTCGCCGGGACCCACCAGTCGGACGCGAAGAAGACGGCCGAGGCCGTCCGCAAGGCCGCCGACAGCAAGGCCCCGCCGGAGCCCGGCTGGCTCAGCAAGGTCGGCGACTGGTTCAAGAACCACGGCGCGGACCTGCTGACCGTCGCGGCCGGCGTCTGCGGCGTCGCGGCGATCTTCTTCCCCGCCTTCGCGCTGCCGGCGCTCCTGCTGAGCGCCGCCGCCGCGGGCGCGCACGCGACCCAGTACGCCGCCAAGGGCCAGCTGTGGCCGCCGCAGAAGAACATCGGCAACTGGCTGACCCTGGGCGGCGACGTCCTCGGCGCGATCCCCGGCGTGGGCGTCGCGGCCAAGGGCGTGACCGCCGTCCGGGAGGCCCGCGCCGCCGGTGCGGGCGTGCGCGGCGCGGTCTCCGCCGGGTCCACCGAGGTCCGGACCGCCGCCCGGGGGATCGACCCGGCCAACCCGCTCTTCACCACGGCGATCGAGAAGCCGGCCATCAAGCTCGGCGTCTCCAAGGCCACCGCGATGAACGTCTCCGACGGCGTCCAGGCCGCCACCACCGCCGGGCTCAACGCCCCGACCGCGTACGCGCTCACCCAGGACAACCCGAGCGACAACCTCGCCAGCGCGGTCAACTACACCACCGGCGGCAACAGCGTCATCGGCTCGGCGGGCATGGCGGCCGGCGGCGGCAAGGCCAACGTCATCATCGGCAGCGTGTCCACCGTCGGCAACCTGCTCGGCATGGGCGGATGGGCGGCCGGCTATGGCCGTTGAGACCCCGGGGGCCGCCGCCCCGCCGCTCTGGCTCGACCTGCCCGCGGGCTTCACCGCCGTCGACCTGGACGAGGACCCCGGCGACCGGATGGCCCGGGCCGCGGAGCAGTTGGACGCGCTCTTCCCCGATGCCGGGGCCGAGCAGAAGCTCGCCGCCGTGATCGCCTCCGAGACCGCGCTCCAGGCCCAGCTGCGGGAGGGCGCCGTCCACGTGTCCGGCTGTCTGGTCCGGGCCGGGGACGGCGGTCCGATCCACGGCGTGCTCTCCGTCTTCCTCCGCCCGCAGGACCTCGGCGCGCCGGGCAGCTACCCCGCGCGGGTCGCCGCGGAGCTGGCCGAGGCCTGGCCGGACGCCGACGTCGGCGTGGTGGACCTGCCGCTCGGCCGCGCCGCCCTGGCCGCCCGCGAGCTGACCGTCCCGGTGCCCGGCGCGGTCTTCGGCGTACCGGAGTCGGCCGTCGGCACGGTCCGCCAGCTCGAACTGCTGATCCCGCACCCGTGGAGCCCGTACGTGGTCGCCGCCGTCTTCACCACCGAGGACGTCGACCACTGGGACGAGTGGCTGCCGCTGGTCGCCGCCGCGTACCGGGGCATCTCCTTCCACCCGCCCCGGGACGAGAGCCGCGACACCGTGCCGCC
The DNA here is from genome assembly GCF_042724755.1 of Kitasatospora sp. NPDC127067. Classification (NCBI taxonomy): domain Bacteria; kingdom Bacillati; phylum Actinomycetota; class Actinomycetes; order Kitasatosporales; family Streptomycetaceae; genus Kitasatospora; species Kitasatospora sp. NPDC127067. Next base: position 13,148 of record NZ_JBHXEM010000082.1, read on the forward strand.
CGACCAGTGGGACAACGTCCGGAAGGCCTTCGGATGACAGTCGCTCCGCCCGCCCGGGAGACTCGAAGCGGCCCGCGCCGGCTCGGGGGCGCGGTGGCGCTCATCGCGCTCTCCACCGCCATGCTGGTCGCCGTCATCGCGCTGGACGTCTACGTCAACTCGTTCCTCGCCACCGTGGTCGGGTTCGGCTACCCCCTGGTGATGCTGATCGCGTTCGCCCTGCGCCGCGACGCCGACACCAACCCCGCGTTCCAGAAGAGGATGTTCGGCTGGAGCGCGGGCATCTGCGCGGTCGCCTTCGTCGCGTACCTCGCGGGTTCCGCCGCCTGGACCGACCTGATCCTGGGTTCGGGCCGGACGGTGCGGGCCGTGGTGGTCGACGAGAAGGTCACCGACTCGCTCCACGGCACCGGGCGGGCGTACACCCTGGCCGCCACGGAGCTGAACGACGAGGTCCCGGGCGGCCCGCTGGAGGAGCGCGACGCGCTGTTCAAGCGCGGCGACGTGGTCACCGTCCGGATGGACCCGGCCGGGCGGGTCGCCCCCAAGCTCCCCGGCGAGGTCGGCTCCCCCGCCTACCTGCTGCTGTTCCTCGGCTGCAACGTCCTGATCGACGGCACCGTGCTCTGGTCGGTGCGACGGCCCGGGCCGTCGACCGTCTGAGCCGTCGACGTTTGAGCCGGCCGGTCGCCGCCCCGGGCCGGGCCCGGGGCGGGGTGCCGGATCAGCCCAGCAGGGCGGGCAGTTCGGCGATCGAGCCGAGGACGTGGGTCGCGCCGTCGGCCCGCAGGCGGGCCTCGTCGTGGGCGCCGGTGAGGACGCCGGCGACGACCTTGGCGCCGGCCCGGGTGCCGGTCAGCATGTCGTAGCCGGTGTCGCCGGCGACGGCGATCCGGCGGACCGAGTCGGTGCCGGTGCGCAGCAGCGCGGTGAGCACCAGGTCGGGGTACGGGCGGCCGCGGCCCGCCTCGGCGGGGCAGAGGGTCAGGTCGGCGACGGACCGCCAGCCCAGGGCGTCCAGGATGCGGTCCTGGGTGGTCCGGGAGAAGCCGGTGGTGAGGACCACCTTGCGGCCCCGGCCGCGCAGTTCGGCGATGGCCTCGGCGGCGCCGGGCAGGGCGGCGCAGTGGCCGGCGTCGACCAGGTCGTCGTAGGCGGCCTCGAAGGCGGCGTTGGCCCGCTGGGCCTTCTCCTCCTCGCCGAACAGGTGCCGGAAGACGGAGATCTTGGACTCGCCCATGGTGGCCCGGACGTGGGCCAGCATCGGGTCGAACTCCGGGCTGCCGGCCTCGACGCCGAGCGACGCGGCGGCCGCGGTGAAGGCCTGCTCGACCAGGCCGTCGTCGGCGACGGTGGTGCCGGCCATGTCGAGCACGACCAGGCTGATATCGGTGGTCACCACAAGGTTCCTTACAGGTTGGCGAGTTGGGCGGTGGTCTCGGCGATGGCGGGCGAGCAGGTCATGCCGCGGCCACCGGGGCCGGTGACCAGCCAGACGCCGTCGCGCACGCGCTCGCGGTGGACGACCCGGGTGGTGTCGACGCACTGGGCGTACACCCCGGCCCAGCGGCGGCGGATCCGCGGCATCGGGCGGCCGAGCAGTTCCTCGACCACGCCGGCCAGGTGGTCGTACGGGTCCTCTACGACGTCGAAGCCGAACGGCTGGTCGTACTCGTGGGTGTCGCCGATGGTCAGGCCGCCGTCGCGGCGCTGGACCATCAGCAGCTGCATCCTGTGCTCGGCGGCGACCGGAGGCTGGGGCTGGGTCTCGCGCAGCCGGTCCAGGGCGGTGCCGGCGAAGGCCGGGTAGTAGCGGAAGCTGTCGCCGTCGGCGACGGAGGTGGTCAGGGTCTCGCCGAGCGGGTCGGTCTGCATCATCTGGAGGCGGACCCGGCGGACCGGCAGGGCGGGGGCGAGTTCGCGGACCAGGCCGCCGATCCAGGCGCCGGTGCAGAGGATCACCAGGTCGCCGGTGTGGATGTCGCCGTGGTCGTCGCGGACGGCGTTCTCGCCGACCACCTCGCGCACCTCGCGCCCGGGCAGGAAGGTGTACCGGCCGGTGGACTCCAGGTGGCCGCGCAACGCGCGCTGGGCGGTACGGGGCTCGACGGCGGCGTCGCGCTCGCACCACAGGGCGCCGAGCAGCTTGCCGCGCAGGGCCGGGTTGACGGCGCGGGTCTCGTCCGGGTCGAGCAGCCGGTAGCCGCGGGCGGCGGCGTCCGGCAGGGTCAGGGCCTGCTCGGCGACGGCCAGTTCGGCCTCGGTGCGGATCGCGGTGAGCGACCCGTTCGCCCGGAAGCCGAGGTCCGGGACGCGGGCGCCGATGGACTCCCACAGTTCGCGGGCCCGCAGCGCGGTGTCCAGTTCCTCGCCCTGCGCCCGGCCGCTGACCCAGACCAGGCCGAAGTTGCGCACCGAGGCGCCGCGGGCCTCGGTCTCGCGCTCCAGGTGGACGACCTCGTGGCCGCGCTCGACGGCCTGCCAGGCGTGCATGCTGCCGAGCACGCCTGCTCCTACGACGATGACTCTCATGCGTCCAGGCTGATGCGCCCGGGTGTCCGAGGGGCGTCGGACTGCCGTCCCGGAGATGAACCACCTGGGAAGTTGTACAGACAACCCGACGGTCACTCGGCGGCGGCTCCCACGGTCCCGGCCGCGCCCACGGCCCCCGTGACCCCGGTGGCCCCGGACGCCCCGGCGGTCGCAGCCGCCGGGCCCGCCGGGACGACCGGGGCGGCTACGACCGCACCACCCGCGCCCGCAGGTAGTTGCGCCGGCCGAAGTTCGGCTCGTCCACCGCCGTCAGCTCCTCCACCTGGAACCGGTACAGCGCAGCCGCCCCGCCGCCGGTCAGGAACTGCCGCCGGGCCTCCTCGTCCCGCGCGAAGGCCGGATAGCGCCCCTGGTAGGCGGCCAGCGCCGCCTCGGCCTGCCGCCCCCAGGCCTCGCCCGCGCTGCCGGTCAGCTGGAGGCCGCGCAGCTGCTCGCCGAAGACCGGCGGCGGCAGGAAGACGGTGGCGGCGGCCCGGGCCTCCTCGGCCAGGTGGTGGCTGTGCCGGGTGGAGCGCTCGCTGACGAAGTAGAGGACGAGGTCGTCGTCGTACGCGAAGAAGGCCAGGTTGGCGTGCGGGCCGTGCTCGTGCCCCGCGGTGGCGAGGGTGAGCACCATGGCCTCGGCCAGCAGCCCCTCGACGCCCTTGTGCAGCAGGTCCCCCGGCCAGTCCCCCTGCGTGATGTCGAGTCGGTACGGCATTCGGCACTCCCTCCGCTGGCACGCCCGGCGCCCGCGCGCCCGAGCACGACTGAGCCGGGCGGGCGCCCCCCGGAGGAGGCCCCACGCCCGGCTCACATGCTCCACCCGTCGTCCGAAACCGGACAAGGGGCGGGCGGCCCGAGAAACGGCGTCCGAGCGCGCGGCGGCGTCGGAGTGCCCGGCGGCGTCGGCGGCGGGGTCAGCGCCCCTGCGTCGCGTAGCCGCGGTCGGCCGGGGGCAGCGCGCCCGGCCCGAGCAGCGGCCGCAGCGCACCCGCCCGCATCCGGTCCACCAGCGGTCCGCAGCGCCCGGCGAGCGGCGCCAGCACCACCGCGACCAGCAGCCCGACCAGCGCGCCCACCGCCACGTCGTGCGGGTAGTGCACGCCGACCCAGACCCGGGAGGCGGCCATCAGCGCCGCGAACAGGCCGGCCACCCATCCGAGCCGTCGGTCGACGAACCAGAGCGAGGCCGCGGCGGCGAAGGCGATCACCGAGTGGTTGCTCGGGAAGGACCAGTCCCCGGTGCCCGGGCAGGTCTCCAGTGCGACGCTGCCGGGGATCTGGGCGCACGGCCGGAGCTCCTCGACCGCGCCCTTGAACACCGAGTTGACGCCGTACGCGACGACCACGATCACCGGCGAGGCGAGCACCCTGGCCATCACGGCCGAGTCCGCGCCGCGCGCCCGCCACCACGCGAGGAGCATGAAGACCGCGAACAGCCCGAGGCCGAGCGCCGACCAGACCTTGATCAGCTCGTCCAGCCAGTGCGGGGCCGACTGCGCCCAGCCGTTGACCCGGGTGTACAGGCCGCCGTCGATTCCGCTGCCGTCGTACACGGCGAGCGCCCGGGATGGCGTCACATGTCACCTCCGTGACGTCGCGCCTTACGGGCGCGGAACAGTTCGAGAACAATGGGGAGCACGGAGACAACTACTACCAGACCGATGATGGGCAGCAGATATCGGTCGATGCTGGGGACGGACGAGCCGAGCCCGTACCCGGCGAGCACCACGCCGACCGTCCAGACCACGCCGCCGAGCACCTGCCAGAGGGTGAACGAGCGGACCGGCACGTCGAGTACGCCGCAGAGCGGATTCAGCACCGTACGGACCACCGGGATGAACCGGGCGAGCACGATCGCCTTGCCGTGCCCGTACTTGGTCAGCAGCTCCTCGGCCCGCGCCACGCCCTCCAGCAGGCTCTTGCGCCGGGTCCGGGCCAGCAGCGCCCGGCCGCCGCGGCGGCCGATCAGGTAGCCGACCTGGGCTCCGACGAGCGCGCCGACCAGGGCGGCGGGCAGCACCTGCCACAGGTGCAGCTGCGGGCCCTTGGTGGCGCCGGGGACACAGAGCAGGCCGGCGGTGAACAGCAGCGAGTCACCGGGCAGGAAGAAGCCCACCAGCAGGCCGGTCTCGGCGAACAGCACCACGGCGATGCCGAGCGCGCCGAAGGCGGCGAGCAGTGAGGACGCGTCCAGCGGGTTCACCGCGAGGTGAACGGCCGGATCGGCGAGGAACTGGAGCAAGGCCGACGGACCTCCCGTACGTTGGGGGGCGGTTCGCATCGGAACCCGCCCAGACCGTCTACAGTTGCGTAGACGGTCTACATGACTGTAGACGAAACTTGGAGGAAGCGCCGCCATGCCCGACGTACCGTCCGCCCGCCGGCCCGCCGGGGAGCTGGAGGCCGAGGTGCTGGCCGCCCTCTGGTCCGCCCGGCAGCCGATGACGCCGCAGGACGTCCAGGCCGCGCTCGGCGGGGACCTCGCCCGCACCACCATCGCGACGATCCTCGGCCGGCTGTTCGACAAGGGCACGGTCGTGCGCACCCGGGCCGGCCGGGCCTACGCCTACACCCCGACCGTCCAGGACACCGCGGGGCTCGCCGCCCGCCGGATGCACACCGAACTCGGCCGCGAGGCCGACCGCTCCACCGTGCTGGCCCGCTTCGTCTCCGACCTCTCCGCCGAGGACGAGCAGCTGCTGCGCGAACTGCTCGGCGACGGCGCCCCGGGCGCGGAGGCGACCGGGGCCGGCGCCGCGGGCCCGGACACCGCGGGCCCGGGCACCCCGGGAGCGGCCGGCCGATGATGCTCGCCGTCTGGGTCCCGCTGCTGCTGCCCTTCCTGGCCGCCCCGCTGGCCCGCCGCCTCGCCGAGGCGCTGCCGCCGCGGGCCGCCGCCTGGATGCTGGCCGCGACCACCGCCGTGCTGGCCGGCGGCACGCTCTGCTCGCTCGGCCTGCTCGCCGCCGACGGGCTGCTCCAGCTCCCGCCCGTCGCCGCCCTCGGCCACCTCTCGCTGCCCTGGCTCACCGCGGCCTCGCCCGACGCACCGTTCGCGGCCGCGCTCGCCGCCCTGGCGCTGCTCGCGCTCGGCGCACTGGCGGCGCGCACCGTCCACCGGCGGCAGCGGGAGCTGCGCACCGCCCGGGCCGCGCTCCCGGCCCACGACCACCCCGGCCGACCCACCGACGGCGCCGGCGGCACCGAGCACGCCGACCGCACCGACCGCACCGACCGCACCGACCGCACCGACCGCCACCGTACGGACCGGACGGACCGGACGGGCGCCCACCGGCCGGGCCGTGCCCCCTCCTCTGCCCAGCATTCGGACATGCGCCCCCCGTGCGCCTCCGTGCGCCGGTCACGCCCCTCGGCGTGGCCGCCCGCGCTCACCCGGCTCGCCGCCCGGCTGCGGCCGGTCGCCCTCCTGCGGCCCGCCGCGCTGTTCCGGCCCGCCGACCACCCGCTCACCGTGCTGGACGACGACTGCGCCGACGCCTTCGCCCTGCCCGGCCGCCTGGGCCGCCCCGGCCGACCGGGCGAGCCCGGCCGGATCGTGGTCACCTCCGGCATGCTGCGCGCCCTCGACGGCCCCGAGCGCTCCGCCCTGCTCGCCCACGAACGGGCCCACCTGACCGCCCGCCACCACCTCTTCCTCGCCCTCGCCGAGCACGCCGCCGACGTCCATCCGGCGCTGCGCCCGCTGCGCGCACCCCTCGGGTACCACCTGGAGCGCTGGGCCGACGAGGTCGCGGCGGCCCGGGTCGGCGACCGCGCCGTGACCGCCCGCGCGGTCGGCCGGGCGGCCCTGGCCGCGAGCCGTTCCCCCTGGCCGGCCCGCCCCCGGACGGTCGCCACCGCCCACTCCGGCCCGGTCCCGCGCCGGGTCGCCGCACTGCTCCGGCCCCGCCCGGCCCCCGCCCCGGGCACCTGGCTGCGGGCCGCCGCCGTGGCCCTGGTCGCCTGCCTGGCGCTGAGCACCGGCGCCGCCCTGGAGGCCACCGCCGACCTGCACCACACCGTGGAGGCGGCCCAGCAGGGCTCCGGCGCCCAGCGCTGACCGCCGGCCGTGGCCGCCGGGGGTCGGGCCCCGCACCCCGGCGGGCACGGCCGGGCCCGGGGCCGGACTCGCGTTCCGTACCGCCCGGTATGCCGACTTGCCCGACCCCGTCCCCAGCGGCCCACCGCACCCGTACGCTTTCGTCAGCGCGTCGGCCCCGACGCGTCCTCGAACGGCGGCGAGGAGCGAAGCGAGTGCGGCAGACCGGACGGCAGTCCCGACGACCAGAGCGCCGCACCCCGCCGTCCGCGACGGAGCTGGCCAAGGTCCACGACCGCACCCTCGCCGACGCCGCCGCCCGGGAACTGTCCACCCCCGCCCGCACCGAGGAGGCCGGCGGCCCCGGCCTGCTCGAACCCCGGCCCGAGATCGGCGACTCCTGGGCCCGGCTGCGCCGCCTCGGCCTCGACCCCGACACCGGCGCCGCCGCCGTCCTGCTGGGCCCCGGCGAAATCGAACAGCGACGCCGCACCAGCGGGCTCGACACCGTCCTGCCGGTGCTCCGCGAGACCCTGGTGGAGACGGGCGGCACGGCCCCGCTGCTGCTGGCCGTCGCCGACGCCGAGGGCCACGTGCTCTGGCAGGAGGGCGAACGGGGCCTGCGCCGCAGCGCCGACCGGATCGGCTTCATCACCGGCGCCCGCTGGATCGAGGAGAGCGTCGGCACCAACGGCATCGCGGTCGCGCTGCGTGCCCGGCGCCCGATGCACGTCCACTCCGCCGAGCACTACCTGCGCAGCCACCACTCCTGGACCTGCGTGGCCGCACCGGTGCGCGACCCCGGCACCGGGCAGCTGGTCGGCGCCATCAACCTGAGCGGCCCGGCGCACAGCATCCGCCCGTACCTGCTCCAGCTCACCGCGACCGCCGCCCGGCTGGCCGAGACCGAGCTGCGCGCCCACCGGCTGGAGGCGCTGCACCAGCTGCGCACCCTGGCCGCCCCGCTGCTCGCCCGGGTCGGCGGCCCGGCGCTGGTGGTGGACGCGGCCGGCTGGACCGCCGCCGCGGCCGGGCTGCCGCCGCCCAGCCGGCTGCGGGTGCCCAGCGAGGGCTGGACCCCGGCCGCCGTGCACTGGGTGCCGGGCCTCGGCGAGTGCGCGCTGGAGCCGCTCGCCGACGGCTGGCTGGTGCGCCCGGTCCGGCCGCCCGGGGAGAACGGCTCGGGCACGGTGACCGCCGAGCAGGCCGAGGGCGCCCACCTCCGGCTGGACCTGCGCCGCCCGGACCGCCCCGGGCTGTCCGTCCGGGGCGCGGCCGACAGCTGGTCGCACCCGCTCAGCCCGCGCCACGCCGAACTGCTGCTCCTGCTCGCCACCGGACGCGAGGGCAGCACGGCCGCCCAGCTCGCCGACGCGCTGTTCGGCGACCCGGGCCGGACGGTGACGGTGCGCGCGGAGCTCTCCCGGCTGCGCCGCTACCTGGGCGGGCTGCTGGCCCACCGGCCGTACCGGATCGCCGAGTCGGTGCTGGTCACCGTGGACGGGCCGGACGACCCGTACGACCTGCTGCCCTCCTCCTCGGCCCCGGCCGTGCGGCGGCTGCGGGCCGCGCTGGCCGCGGGGACGGCCCGGCTGCCCGGTGCGCCGCCCCTGCCGCCGCCGCGCGTCGCCGCGCCGACGGAGCGTCGCTGACGGTCCGTCCCCGGCCGGGCGGAGCGGATCCGGCGCCCCGTCGTCAGCCGTTCGCGAGCAGCGCGGCCAGCTCGGCGTCGGTGGGACCGCAGCGGCGCTCCTGGTGCTCGGAGACCAGCGCGTAGGTGCGGTCCAGCCAGGCCTGCACGCGGGGCTTGGAGGCCTCCAGCAGGGCGCTGCCGTGCGGGGATTCGAGCGCCAGGTGCAGCGTCGCGCCGTGGCACGGGCAGTACGCCGGCCACAGTTTGACGTCGCCCTGGCCGCTCAGCGCGCGCAGCCCGTCGCGCAGCAGTTCGCGTGAGAACACCCAGTCGGCCTCGTCGGGCCGCCCCAGGTGGAAGGTCAGCAGGACCTCGTACGGGCGCGCGGCGACGAACCGGAACCGGGTGCGCACCTCGCCGACCACCTCCTCGCCCAGCGAGATCCGCAGGATCAGCACCTCCTCCACCGCCGCCGGAGCGGCGGTGGAGCCGTCCCCATCGCCGCCCGTGGGGGTGGCGGCGAGGGGTGCACTTGAGGCTGCGGACAGCGGGTCGGGCGGCATGACGGTCTCTCCGGGACGGCGTGGGATGACCTCAGCCTGCGTCACGCCCGGCGCACCGGGCAAGGGTTGCAAGGGGGTTGCAATAACCCCCGTCCGAGGCGGCCGCTCCTTTCCCGCCCTTGTCAGACGGACCGTCAACTTCCGTGTGTCGAAAGGGCGTCCACGAAATGGACGGGGGCCGACCGGGAGGTGATCACCCACTGGTACGCTCTGCCCTCTCCCCGGGCGGGCCCGCGCGGAACCGGCCCGCGACGGCCGGAGCCGGACCCGGCGGCGACGCGTGGGAGAATACGGCGACGCGACGGCGGCTTCGGGGAGGGAGGGGTCCGGTGGCTGTGCGCGAGGACACCGCGCGGGACGTGCACCACGAGCCCGCACGGCAGGGTCGGCACGGGCGGCCGCGCCCGTTCGGCGGCCTGTTCCGGCTGCCCACCCTGCGCCTGTCCGGTGCCGCGATGGCGATGTCCACCGTGGTCGGCATCAGCATCGCCACCACCCTGCTGCTCAACGAACAGCAGGGGATCGGCCGCCGGGCCGGCGTCGCCCGGGTCGGCTCCACCCCGCCGCCCACGCCGGGCGCCACCGACCAGGCCGAGGCGGCCTCGGAGCAGACCCCGACCGACGGCCTGTCGTCCGCCCCCGCCGCCGGCCGCCCCGCCGCGGGCCACCCCTCGACGGCCCCCTCCTCGCACCTCTCGGCACGCCCGTCGGGAGCCGCGCCGGTCGCCGCCACCCCGCCCGCGTCCCGCACGGCGGGCCCGGGCACGCCCCAGACCGGCGGCCAGGCCTCGGCCGGGCAGGACGCGCCGGCCCACGGCACCCAGCTCACCGGCACCGGGGCCGACGCCCCGGCCGGCTCCTCGCCCTCCCCTTCCGTCCCGGCCCCGCCCTGGAACGCCCAGCAGCCCGGCTACGACCCCTCCGCCCCCGGCCAGGGACCGAACATCCCCGGGCTGCGACCGACCGTGCCCGGCCGCCCGGTGCCGCCGCCCGCCGCGTCCCTCCCGGACGTCGGCGCCGCGGGCGCCCCGGGGAAGGACGCGCCCACCGCCCCCGTCGACCCCGTCGAGGGCGCCGGCCCGGCCGACCCCGGGAGCGCCCCGGACACCGACCACGCGCTGTCCGGCGCCGCCCTGCTCTCCCCGCTCGGCCGGGACGGCCTGCGCCACCGGCTCACCCTCGCGGTGGCCGAGCCGGTCACCGCGTTCCAGGCCGAGTTCCGGCTCGCCCCGGGCGAGTCGGCACCCGGCGCCGGCGCCGCCTGGACCGACCTGCCGGGCGCCGTGGTCACCGCCCAGCAGGAGCGCGGCACCCTCGTCTACCGATTCACCACCCCGCCCGGCACCGATGTCCGGCCCGGCCACTACACCTTCGGCGTCCGCGGTGCCCGTCCGGCCGCGGAGCCGTCCGCCGCGGCGCGCAAGGCGGCCCCGGCGGAGAGCTGGAGCGTCTCCGCCTTCGCCCTCGACCACCCCCGCGCGGTCGCCGCGCTCGGGGGCTTCGGCCCGGCGCAGCCCCTGCCCGTCGAGCCGTGCGCGCCCCGCGCCCGGGCCGCCTCGCCGCTCCCCGAACCGGCCGGCGGCCCGGCCCTTGCAACGGCCCCCGCACCGGCCCCCTCCCCGGGCTCCGCACCAGCCCTCTCCCCGGCCACCGACCCGGCCACCGCGGCGCGCTGACCTGCCGACGGCCGGGTGTAACGGTCGTTCGACGATCCACGGTCGGCCGTTCCGGACGGGCACATCCCCGAACCTCGTTCGTTACTGTGGGCAGCACCCCGGCCCGGCGCCCCGACGGCCCCGGCCGGGCCGCCGTTCCGCACCCGAGGAGGAGTCCGTGTCCACCGTCCTGACCCAAGGCGGCAACGCACCGCTGACCGCCGCGCGAGTGAGCGTCGAGGTCACCGCGCCCAAGGCGCTGGACGTCTCCGGCCTGCTGCTGACCGATGCCGGAAAGGTCCGCTCGGACGACGACTTCGTCTTCTTCAACGCCCCGAACGGCCCCGGCGTCAGCCACCGCCCGGCCACCGCCGGCACCCCCGACGCGATCACCGTCGACACCCGGGCCGTCCCGGCCGGCATCACCAAGATCGTGGTCACCGCGAGCCCCGCCGACCAGGTCTCCACCTTCGCCGGGATGGAGCCCACCGCCACCGTCCGCGACGCCGACACCGGCGAGGTGCTGGTCACCTTCACCCCGCCCCGGCTGGGCCTGGAGACCGCGCTCATCGTGGTCGAGGTCTACCTGAGGGGCGGTGCCTGGAAGGTGCGCGCCGTCGGCCAGGGCTACGCCGACGGCCTCGCGGGCATCGCCACCGACTTCGGCGTCTCCGTCGAGGACTCCCCGGCCCCCGCCTCCTCGGCCCCGGTCCCGGCCCCGGCCCCGGTCGCCCAGGCCCCCGCCGCGCCGGTCGCGCCGCCGGCCCCGGTGGACCGCACCGTCCAGCTCCCGGCTCCGCCGGCCGCCCCGCCCGTGCCGCCCGCACCGGCCGGGCCCCCGACCGCCACCCCGGTCGGCACCCCGGTCGACCCGCGGATCGCCCTCGCCACCGGCCAGACCGCCGTCCCCGCCCCGCCCGCGGCTCCCCCGGCCGCCGCCGCGCCCGCGGCCCCGGCCGCCCCCGCCAAGATCACCCTGGACAAGGGCCGGGTCAACCTGGTCAAGGGCAGCTCGGTCTCCCTGGTCAAGAACGGCCGCCCGTTCCTCTCCTCCGTCCGGATGGCCCTCGGCTGGAAGTCCGCCGGCCGCGGCCGTGACATCGACCTGGACGCCTCCTGCCTCGCCTTCGACGCCCGGCACAAGCGGCTGGAGACGGCCTGGTTCATGAAGCTGAGCATCTTCAACGGCGCGATCTCCCACTCCGGCGACAACCTGGTCGGCGGCGAGGGCGGCGACGACGAGGCGATCACCGTCCACCTGGAGGGCCTGCCGGCGGAGGTCCACGGGCTGGTCTTCGTCGTGAACTCCTTCTCCGGCCAGAAGTTCACCGACGTGCGCGACGCCTACTGCCGTCTGCTGGACGCCCGGACGGAGGAGGAGCTGGTCCGCTTCGACCTCACCAACTCCGAGCCCTACACCGGTGTGATGATGTGCAAGCTGGTCCGCCGTCCGGGCGGCGAGTGGGAGATGACGGCACTCGGCGAGTACGTCGACGGCAAGACCGCGCGGGCGATGATCGAACCCGCCGCCGCGGCGCTGTAGCCGCACACCGCCGCCGGTCCCGCGAGGCCACGACGCCACGCGACGACCTCACGACGTCACATCCGCGCCCGCGAATTCACCCCCTTGAGGCATCAAGTCGCCACCACGGCGACTCGATTGACTCTCAGGGGGGTGAATCCGCTCTCTCCCCCGCACCCCGAGGAGGAGAGCCGTGCCACACTTCCTGTCCCGCCTCGCCGTCGCCGGCACCGCCACCGTGCTCGCCGCCGGACTGATCACCCCGACCACCGCCCAGGCCACCGCCCAGGCCGCCGCCCGGCCCGGCGACCGCGCCGCCGCACTGCGGTGGACGGCCCTCGGCGACTCCTACACCGCCGGGGTCGTCGTGGCCACCGGCGACGAGACCGAACCGCGCGACGGCTGCGCCCGCACCGTCGACTCCTATCCCGAGATCCTCCGCCGCGACCTCGGCTCCCTGGTCGCCCTGCGCAACGTCAGCTGCAGCGGCGCCACCACCGGCAGCGTCGACACCGGCGCGCAGTCCCCGCTCGGCCGGCCGCTCCCGCCGCTCGGCACCGACCCCAACGGCCCCTACCCGTCCGTCCCGCCGCAGATCGACGCCGTCGACCCGGCCACCGACCTGGTCACCGTCGGGATCGGCGGCAACGACCTCGGCTTCGCCGAGATCCTCAAGAGCTGCATCGAACTCGGCGCCGTCCAGCTAGGCCGGGGCACGCCCTGCAAGAACAAGTTCGACGCGAGCCTGCCCGACCGCCTGAACCGGCTGCGCGGCGACTACGCCCGGATGCTGACCGCGCTGCACGCCAAGGCCCCGTCCGCCAGGGTCCTCACCGTCGGCTACCCGCACCTCGTCCCCGAGGACGCCGCCCTCTGCCAGTACGGCAGCCCCCTGCAGTTCGGCACCTTCACCACCGGCGACCTCGCCTGGGCCCGCACCGCGCTCCTGGAACCGCTCAACGCGCTCATCGCCCAGGACACCGCCGCCCGCGGCGACACCTTCGTGAACCTCTACCCCGCCAGCGCCGGCCACAGCGTCTGCGACGCCGACCACTGGCTGGACGGCGTGCTGACCAGCGTCATCCCCCTCGAATACGCCGTGGTGCACCCCAACGCCCTCGGTCAGGCCCACACCGCCGCCCTGGTCGAGGACGCCCTCCTCCACGGCTGACCCGCCCCGCGACGCGGCCCCCGACGACCGGCCCGACGGGCGGGTCCACCGAAAACCGGTGGACCCGCCCGCCCGTCGGGGATCATCCTGGTCCGATGCCCATCGACATTCGCGAGGCCACCCCCGAGGACTGGCCCGCCATCTGGCCGTTCTTCCACGCCGTCGTCGCCGCCGGCGAGACCTTCCCCTACCCCCTGGACATGCCCTCCGAGCTGGGCCGGGAGTGGTGGATGCTCGCCGCCCCGAACCGCACGGTGGTCGCGGTGGACGAGGACGGACGGGTCCTCGGCACCGCCAACATGAACCGCAACCGCCCCGGCAACGGCTCGCACGTGGCCAGCGCCAGCTACATGGTCGACCCGGCCCACCACGGCGAGGGGATCGGGAGGGCCCTGGTCGAGTACACCCTCGACTGGGCCCGCCGGGCCGGCTTCCGCGCCATGCAGTACAACGCGGTGGTCGCCAGCAACCACCACGCCGTGAAGCTCTACCGATCGCTCGGCTTCGAGATCGTCGGCACCGTCCCCGAGGCCTTCCTCCACCCGGTGGACGGCTACGTCGGCCTGCACGTCATGCACCGGCCGCTGTAACCGTCCTACTCCTCGATCGCCCCGCCGACCCGCCGCAGGTGCTGCCGGAAGCTGTACGCCGGGTCCGCGGCGCGGCGCCGCAGGTACTCGTCGAAGGCGGTCTGCCGCCGCAACGTGTCCCCGGCCGCGATCCGCCCGGCCTGCGCGCGCTCGGTCCGGGCGATCGCGCCGGCCGTCTCCAGCACCTCGGCGACCCGGTCGGCGGGCACGAACAGCACCCCGTCCGCGTCGGCGAACACCACGTCCTCGGCGCTCACCGGGTGCGGGCCGAACTTCGCCCTCAGCAGCGCCTCCGGCTCCCGGCCGTCCAGCCGCACCGGGCCGAGCGGCAGCGCCCCGTAACTGAAGACCGGCAGCCCGATCTCCAGCAGCTCGGGCGTGTCCCGGTGCAGCCCCCACACCACGATCCCGGCCACCCCGGCGGCCCGCGCCTCCAGCACCGCGAGGTCCCCGATGCAGGCCTCGTCGGTCCGCCCGCCGTTGTCGACCACCAGCACGTCCCCGTCCCGGGCCGCGCCGTACGCCTCCAGGAACACGTCCACGCTCCCGTAGTGCCGCACCGGCAGCACCCGCCCCGCCACCCGGGCCCCGGCCACCACCGCCCCCACTCCCACCGGCGCCACCCGCGGCTCCACCCCGAGCCGCACACAGGCGTCCGCCACCAACGGCGTCGACAACTCCGCGAAAGCCTTCAGCATCCCCAACTCCTCCGCTCGAAAAGCCAGTTCACCAGCAGGAAGATCCTAGGCGCGACCTCGGACTCACACCATCGAGTGACGATCACGCCATCCCCATTCCTCCTGTGCGCACCGCACATAGCCTTCCGACGCACCCGGTCGAAAGGTCATCCATGCACACAACGGACAACGAGATCCTGCTGGAGCTGTTTCTCTCCCTGGACACACCCGAGGGTCTGCGGGCCGAGCTCGTCGAAGGTGAGATCCTCATCGGGCTCCCCGCTGACGGATACCACTGCCACCTCATCAGCGAGTTGGCCGATCAGGTGCGGCGCGGGTCGGCTACCGAGACACAGATGTCGGAGAACAAGGGACTCCGCCTCGCCGCCGGCGGGCACAGCCCGCCATCCCCGCGCCGTTCGCATTCGACCTCGACACCAAGCCCTTCCTCTGACGCCGGGAACGCGGACGGCCCGCACCCCCCGTCAGGGGTGCGGGCCGTGGCCTGGGGCGCCGGGTCAGCCGCGGGTGGCCATGGCGCGCAGGAAGAAGGTCAGGTTGGCCGGGCGCTCCGCGAGGCGGCGCATGAAGTAGCCGTACCACTCCTGGCCGTACGGGAGGTACACGCGCATCGTGTTGCCCTCGCCGGCGAGGCGCAGCTGCTCCTCGGGGCGGATGCCGAACAGCATCTGGTACTCGAAGGAGTCCCGCTTGCGGCCGTTCCACTGGGCCAGCTGGCCGGCGATCTTGATCATGTTGGGGTCGTGCGAGGCGATCATCGGGTAGCCCTCGCCCGCCATCAGGACCTTCAGGGCGCGGACGTACGCGAGGTCGACCTCGTGCTTGCCCTGGAAGGCGACCGACTCGGGCTCCTTGTAGGCGCCCTTGCACAGGCGCACGCGGGAGCCCTCGCCCGAGAAGTCGCGGCAGTCGGCCTCGGTGCGGCGCAGGTAGGCCTGGAGCACGACGCCCAGCCAGGGGAAGTCCGCCCGCAGCTCGCGCGCGATGGCGAGGGTGGAGTCGGTGGTGGTGTGGTCCTCCATGTCGAGGGTCACCGTGGTGCCGGCGTCGGCGGCGGCCTCGCAGATGCGGCGGGCGTTCTCCAGCGCGATCTTCTCGCCGTCCACCGGGAGGAACTGGCCGACGGCCGACAGCTTGACCGACACCTCGGCGCCGGCCGCGAGGCCGGTGTCCTTGAGGGCCTTGAGCAGGTGCTCGTAGGCCTCGGCGGTGCCGGCGGCCTGGGCGGCGTCCTGGGTGTCCTCGCCGAGGTGGTCCAGGGTGACCTTGCGGCCGGTGGCGATCAGGTCGTCCGTGGCGGTGACGGCGTCGTCGAGGACGTCGCCGGCGACGAAGCGCTCGACTATCGCGTGGGTCGGCGGGAACTTCTCGACCACGGTGCGGACCTGCGGGGACCGGGAGGCCGCGAGAAGGGCGGAACGGAGCATCGTGACTCCTGGAGCTGGTGTTTCCAAGGGTGGCAGAAGGGCCGGGGCGGCGGGCATCCGGGGAGTCGCGCGCAGCGCGTCCCAAGAAGGGTGGCGGCGGGCGACGGGTCGGAGGCCCCGCCGCCCCGGCGGGCGGCGCCCGGCTGCGGGACCGGGCGTCGCGGGTGACCGGTGGCTACTGGACGAGCCGTACGATCAGCGGCACGGGGCTGGTCAGCCCATGTGCGGGTAGCGGTAGTCCGTCGGCGGGACGAAGGTCTCCTTGACCGAGCGGGTGGAGGTCCAGCGCGCCAGGTTCTGCTTGGCGCCCGCCTTGTCGTTGGTGCCCGAGGCCCGGCCGCCGCCGAAGGGCTGCTGGCCGACGACGGCGCCGGTCGGCTTGTCGTTGATGTAGAAGTTGCCGGCCGCGAAGCGCAGCTTGTGCATCGCGTCCTGGGCCGCGGCGCGGTCCTGGGAGATGATCGAGCCGGTCAGGCCGTACGGGGACACCGACTCCATCTGGGTCAGCATCTCCTCGTACTTCTCGTCCTCGTAGACGTGCACGGCCAGGATCGGGCCGAAGTACTCGTCCTTGAAGTACTCGCTCGCCGGGTCCTGGCAGACCAGGACGGTCGGGCGCACGAAGTAGCCCACCGAGTCGTCGTAGGTGCCGCCGGCGAGGACCTCGACCTGCGGGTCGGCCTGGGCGCGGTCGATGGCCGCCTTGTTCTTGGCGAAGGAGCGGTCGTCGATGACGGCCGACATGAAGTTGCTCAGGTCGCTGACGTCGCCCATGGTGAGGCCCTCGACCTCGGCGGCGAACTCGTCCTTGAGGCCGGCCCAGATCGACGCCGGGACGTAGGCCCGCGACAGCGCCGAGCACTTCTGGCCCTGGAACTCGAAGGCGCCGCGGGTCATCGCGGTCTTCAGGACCTTGGGGTCGGCGGACGGGTGGGCGACCAGGAAGTCCTTGCCGCCGGTCTCGCCGACGATCCGCGGGTAGGTGCGGTAGCCGGCGATGTTGTTGCCGACCTCGCGCCACAGGTGCTGGAAGGTGGCGGTGGAGCCGGTGAAGTGGATGCCGGCCAGCGCCGGGTGCTTGAGCGCGACCTCGGAGACGGCCAGGCCGTCGCCGGTGACCATGTTGATGACGCCCTTGGGCAGGCCGGCCTCCTCCAGCAGCTGCATCAGCAGGTGCGCGGAGAACTGCTGGGTCGGGGAGGGCTTCCACAGCACCACGTTGCCCATCAGCGCGGGCGCGGTCGGCAGGTTGCCGGCGATCGCGGTGAAGTTGAACGGGGTGATCGCGTAGACGAAGCCCTCCAGCGGGCGGTGGTCGCTGCGGTTCCACACGCCGTCCGAGGAGATCGGCTGCTCGGCCAGGATCTGGCGGGCGAAGTGCACGTTGAAGCGCAGGAAGTCGACCAGCTCGCAGGGGGTGTCGATCTCGGCCTGCTGGGCGGTCTTGGACTGGCCGAGCATGGTGGCCGCGGCCAGGGTCTCGCGCCAGGGGCCGGCCAGCAGGTCGGCGGCCCTGAGGAAGATCGCGGCGCGCGAGTCGAAGGAGAGCGCCTGCCAGGCCGGGGCAGCGGCCAGGGCAGTGTCGATGGCGTCCTGCGCGTCGGCCTGGGTGGCGTTGCGCAGGGTGCCGAGCCGAGCCGCGTGGTTGTGCGGCTGGACGACGTGGATCTCGGTGCCGCCGCCCATCCGGCGCTCACCGTTGATCGTCATGGTCAGCTGGACCGGCTCCTGGCCGCCCAGCTCCTTCAGCTTGGCCTCCAGGCGAGCCCGTTCCGGGCTCCCGGGGGCGTAGCTGTGGACCGGCTCGTTCACCGGCGCGGGGACCTGGGTCACAGCGTCCATAGAGCGCACGCTCTCCTTCGTTCAGTGCGGGGGGACTGCCGGCGCGGGTTGCACGCCGACCACAGCACGAACGCTATTCCTGGCCACCGGGCCACTTGATTGGCCGCGCGGCTAAATTCCCCCGTACGGCGTTGTCCGGCCCGACGAACCTGGTCACGCCGCGGTCACGAATCGTCCCCTCCCGCCCCATGGTTCACACCTCCGTGCACCACCGGCTCACACTCCTGGCCCCGGCCACCGGCTCGCGCTCCGGCGCTCGGCCTCCGAACGGTGCGCTGAGGGCGCATGCGGTGCGCCGGCGGGGTCACGGACGGCCTTCCGCCCGACGACAGCCCCGAACTCTGTCCGCCCGGCTAAAATCGACCGCGAAACGTTGTCCGGGCGGATGAAGGAGGACCGGCGTGACCACCTCCGGCCTGCCGCTCCGTCAACTCCTGATGTCCCTCGGCGAACCGCTGGTCGAACTGCAGGCCGCCCCGCAGGGCCTGGACGTCGCGGTGCGCGACGTCGCCATCCTCGACCCGGAGGACCCGCCGACCGCCGCCCCCGGCGAACTCGTCCTCGCGATCGGCGCCCGCGGCCGGGCCGCCCTGCCCGCCCTGCGCGCGGCCGGCCGGGCCGGGGCCGCCGCCGTCGCGGTCAAGCTGGACGGCCCCGGCCAGGCCGACGCGCTGCGCGAGGCCGCCACCGACGCGGGCGTCGCCCTGCTCTCGGTGCGCCGCGAGACCCGCTGGGAGCACCTCGACTCGCTCGCCCGGGCGATCATCGCCGGCCCGGACGCCCCGGACGCCCCCGGCTCCCCCGAACCCAACGCCGGCGACCTCTTCTCCCTCGCCCAGACCGTCGCCGTGCTCACCAACGGCATCGTCTCGATCGAGGACACCTCCAGCCGGGTGCTGGCCTACTCCCGCTCCTCCGACTCCGACGAGGTCGACGACCTGCGCCGGCTGTCCATCCTCGGCTGGCAGGGCCCGGAGCCGTACCTCTCCAAGCTCCGCGAGTGGGGCATCTTCCAGCACCTGCGCAGCTCGGACGCCCCGATCGCGGTCGAGCCGCACCCCGAGCTGGGCCTGCGCCGCCGCCTGGCGGTCGGCATCCGGGCCGGGGCGCAGCCGCTCGGCACCATCTGGGTGCAGGAGGGCGCCCAGCCGCTGGCCCCGCTGGCCGAGCAGTCCCTGGTCGGCGCCGCCCGGGTCGCGGCCGCCCAGCTGGTGCGCCGCCGCCGGGAGCTGTCCGCCGACGTCCGGCTCACCCAGACCCTGCTCACCGGCCTGCTGGAGGGCTCCACCGGCCCCCAGTCGCTCGCCACCCACCTCGGCCTGGACCTGCGCCGCCCGGCCACCGTGCTGGCCTACAGCGCGCGCACCACGGACGCGCTGCACCGCTCCGACGTCACCGGACTGATCTCGGTGCACACCGCGGCCCGGCACCGCACCGCGCTGCTCGCCCCGATCGAGTCCCGGGTGTACGTGCTGCTGCCCGAGCTGCCGCCCGGCCTGCCGATGACCACCGTGCGCGACTGGGCCTCCGAGGTGGTGACGGCCGCCCGCGAGCACCTGGGCGTCCCGCTGCGCGCCGCGATCGGCTCGACCGTCGACGGCCTGGCCCGGGTGCCCGAGTCCCGCGCGCAGGCGGACCGGATCCTGGACGCGATGGGCCGCGGCGGGGTGGACCTCGACGTCGCGGCGCTGATCGACGTCCAGGCGGAGGTGCTGGTCAGCGAGATGCTGGCGCTGCTCCAGGAACGCTCCGGCCTGCGCGACCCGCGGCTGACCGCGCTCACCGCGTACGACCGCCGGCACGGCACCCGGCTCGCCGAGTCGGTGCTGGCCTGGCTGGACGCGCTCGGCGAGGTCCGGGTGGCCGCGGACGCCCTGCACATCCACCCCAACACCCTGCGCTACCGGGTCCGCCGGGCCGAGCAGCTGACCGGCATCGACCTCGCCCAGCCGCAGCAGCGCCTGCTGGCCATGCTGCAACTGCGACTGCCCGCGGACGAGTGGTCCGCGGGCAGCCCTTCACGCTCGGAGGGTCACTCGCCGTAGCCCTGGCCGCGCTTGTGCTCGTTCAGCCGGCGCCACGGGCCGCTGATGGCCAGCTGGATGCCCGGGGTCTGGATGTTGGCGAAGAGGGTCTTGCCGTCGTCCGAGAAGGTCACCCCGGTGAACTCGCTGAACTCGGGCTTCTCGGCGGTGCCGATGTTCAGCTCGTTGCGGGCGATCGGGAAGACCAGGCCCTCCTCGGTGGCGCCGAACAGGTGCGAGACGCCCTCGCCGTCCTCGCAGATCACGATGCCGCCGTACGGCGAGACGGTGATGTTGTCCGGGCCGTCGAAGTTGTCGTGGTCGCCCCAGACGTCGGTGTTGACGCCCAGCAGGACCTTCAGGGTGATGGTGCGGCGGGCCGGGTTGTAGAACCAGACCTGGCCGTCGTGCTGGAGCGGGCTCTCCGAGCGGGCGAAGCTGGAGACGAAGTAGAAGCCGCCGTCACCCCACCACATGCCCTCCAGCTTCCGGGCGCGGGTGACCTCGCCGTCCTTGAACTGCTTGCGCACCGAGACGGTCTTGGCGTCGCGGTCCGCGACCTTGACCCAGTCCACGCCGTAGGTGGTGCCGACCGCGGTGGCGCGGGAGAGGTCGTCGATGAACTTGCCCTGCGCGTCGAAGACCTTGAAGGCCTCCAGCACGCCGGCGTCGGCGGCCAGCCGGCGCAGCTTGTAGCGGCCGTGCTTGAAGTCGGCCGGCGGGGTCCAGCGGAACAGCAGGCCGTTCGGGTTCGAGGCGTCCTCGGTCAGGTAGACCTGGCCGCGCTTGGGGTCCACCACGACGGCCTCGTGGGCGTAGCGGCCGAAGGCCTTGACCGGCTGCGGGTCGCGGTTGTATTCGTCGTCGAACGGGTCGACCTCGAAGATGTAGCCGTGGTCCTTGGTGAAGCCGTTCTTGCCGGCCTTGTCCTCGGTCTCCTCGCCGGACAGCCAGGTGCCCCACGGGGTCACGCCGCCGGCGCAGTTGGTGGCGGTGCCCGCGATGCCGACCCACTGCTCGACCGAGCCGTCCCGCTTGGCGTGCACGATGGTGCAGCCGCCGGCCGCGCCCGGGTCGTAGACGTGGCCCTCGGTCAGCGGCACCGGGTGCGGCCAGTTGGCGCGGGCGCCGGCCAGCTCGTGGTTGACGACCATGTAGTTGCCGCCGCGCTCGTCCTCGAAGGCGGAGGTGCCGTCGTGGTTGCTCGGGGTGAACTCGCCGGTGCGCAGCTTGGTGACGCCGGCCCGGTTGAGGACCTTGTACGAGAAGCCCTTCGGCAGGGACAGCAGGCCGCCCGGGTCCTGGACCAGCGGGCCGTAGCCGACGGCGGTGCCGGCGGCCGAGTTGGTCCCGGCGGTCGCGGCGACCGGGGCCTCGCCGCCGACCGGGGCGGCGATCGCGCCCGGGGCGCTGGCCAGCGCCTCGGCGCTGCCGGCGATCAGCACGCCGGCACCGACGAGGGTGGAACGGTTGACGAAGTCCCGGCGGGACAGCGACATGGCAGCAACTCCTGAGGATGAGCGGGGGCGTCGGTGCGGGATGCCGACGCCCAGCAGGCTCCGCCGGACGGGTGAACCCGGTATGACGTCCACCTCACGCCCAGGCGGCCATTTGCCGACCGATGACCTTCACATGACCTCGGCTTTACGCCGGCCCCCTCCGGAGGGGCGCTCCGTCGGACGCCGCGCGGGCCGGCAGCCCGTCAGTGCCGCGCCGCCCGCCACTGCTCCCAGGCCGCCAGCCACAGCTGCTCGGACAGCCGCTGCTCCTCCCACACGCCCGCCCCGCCGCCGCCCGGCCGCTCCCGCCACAGCTGCGCCCAGGCCCGCTGCGCCGGCAGGCTGGCCACCTCGCTCGCGAACACCGTGTACCGGACCACCTCCTCGACGGCCGCCTCGCCCTCCGCCGTGCCGACCAGCCAATGCGTCTGCTGGGACAGCCGGTTGAGGTGGTTCACCATCGAGGTCACCGCCGCCACGGCCTCCTCCCGGGTCTCGGTGGCCAGCCGCATCTGCTGGCGCACCGCCGCCTCCCAGCGCACCGCGCCGACGTCCCCGCGCAGCCCGCGCGGCAGCCGCGGCGTGCGCCCGACCCGCACCTGCGCCTCGATCGCGGCGGACTCGGCGACGGTCTGCGCGATCAGCGCCCGGTGCGCCTCCATCCCGACGGCGGGCGGCAGTTCGCGCTCCTCGACCGGCACGTGGCGGGCCCGCCGGGCGGCCAGGTCGCGCAGCAGTCCGGTGCGTCCGCGCAGGCAGCGCTCGAAGTCGCCGATCGAGCCGAGCTCCACCGCGCCGGGGGCCACCCCGCGCCCGCAGACCGTCACGGTCAGCCCGCCGACCCGCAGTCGCCCGGCCCACACCGCCTCCGGCCCGGGCACCGCCGGGGCGCCGGGCTCCGGCACCGGCCGGTCCTCGTGCACCTCCACCGCGCAGGGCTCGCCGTCCACCGTGATCCACGCGCGCAACGCCCGTACCCGGCCCGGCCCGTCGCCCTCGTCGATGCCCAACTGCTCGTAGACGCGGTCCCGTTCGTCCTCGACCAGGTCCTCCAGCTCGGGCAGCCGCTCGCCCCGGTCGGCGCCCGGCCGGTAGGTGCGCACGGTGACGTACGGGCCGGCCGCCGAGCGCCAGTCACCGCACTGGACCTCGACCCAGCGCAGCTCGCCGCCGGAGGTCTCGAAGGCGGCCAGCGCCTCACCGTCCACCGCGTCATCGGCCGCCGCGTCACCGGTCCGCGCGTCCCCGGCCGCCGTTCGACCGGCGACCACGCCGTACACCGGGAAGTCGGCCGCCGCCAGGGTCCGGCGGGAGAACGCCTCCTGATCGGCGAACGGGTCGACGGGCCGGCCTGCGGTCCGGTCCACGGGCGGTTCGGCCGCCCGGCCCGACGGCCGGTCGGCGGGCTGCTCCGCGGGCCGGTCCGCGCTCCGGTCCGCGCCGCGCTCCGCGGGCCGACCGGCGAAACGGTCCTCCCGGACCGGCCGGTCCGGAGCCGGGACGGCCCCCGAGGGCCCGGTGTTCCGCTTCTGGTGCCTGCCGCCGTTCTCCCGCATCATCCTGTGCCGCACCCCCGATTCCTCGCACCCGCACCGCTGACGCCACCTTACGTGCCCGCAGCTGCCGGGTCATCAGCTCCGCCTCCGGACGGGGATGGTGGCCGTGTCAGGACGCCCGGTTGTCAGCGGCCCTCCCTAACCTGGCGGCATGACAGCACAGAACGAGGCAGCACAGAACGGGGCGGCGCACGACGGCGCCGCCCAGGACCGGACCCAGCAGGGCGCCTTCCCCGCCCGGATCAGCATCGTCACCCTCGGGGTGACCGACCTCGACCGCAGCGCCCGCTTCTACGAGGCGCTCGGCTGGAAGCGCTCCGCCGCCTCCAGCCCGGAGATCGTCTGGTTCCGCACCGCCGACTCGGCGCTCGGGCTCTTCCCCACCGAGGAGCTGGCCGCCGACGCGGGCCTGCCCCCCGCCGGCGAGCCCTCCTTCCGCGGCGTCACCCTCGCGGTGAACCTGGAGTCCCCCGCCCTGGTGGACGCCGCGCTGCGGACGGCGGTGGAGGCCGGCGCCGTGGTGGTCAAGCCGCCGGTCCCGACCGACTGGGGCGGCTACTCCGGCTACTTCGAGGACCCGGACGGCCACCTCTGGGAGCTGGCCCACAACCCGTTCTTCCCCTTCACCGAGGACGGCTCGCTGGACCTTCCGTGACCCGGGCCGGCTCGGCGCACTCCGTGAAGGGCGGGAGGCTCAGCTCCTGGAGCGCGCCTTGAAGGCGGCCTTGCGCGCCTCCTTGGCCAGCGCCCGGTCCGGGTGCAGCTCCCCGATCGCCTCCAGGACGTCCGCCGTGTACGGGTGGTCGACCCGCCACAGCTCGCCGAACCACCCGGCCGGATCGCCGTTCACCGGCAGGTCGGTGATCAGTTCGCGGAGCAGCTCGGCGTCCCCGCCGTTGTCCAGCAGCTGGGCGGCGAAGGTGTCGACCACCGTCCACAGCGCCATCGCCCGGTCCGGCACCGGCACGTCCGTCGCGCCCTGCGCGGCCAGCCAGGCCCGCGCCGCGCCACCCAGCTCCGGGTCGTCCATGGCCTCCCGGACGGCCGGCTCCGCGTCCGGCCCGAGCAGGTTGAGCGCCGAGACGCAGAGCATGCGGCGCAGCGGGCCGTAGCCGTCGGTGCCGCGCGCCGCCGCGAGCAGCTCGCGCGCCGCCGCCACCGGCTCCCGGTCGGCGGTCCACACCCGCAGCTCCTCCTCCGGCAGCACGTTGGCGGACTCGCACACCCCGCGCAGCAGCTCGGCCGCGTTCCCCCGGGCCAGGTCGCCGACCAGCGGGGCGTCGTAGCCGTCCTCCAGCAGCCACTGCCGGATGCCGTACTGGCCGAGCGGGGTGAGCCGGACCAGCCCGAAGCGGGCCGACTCCTCCTCGTCCAGCGGCTCCTCGCCGACCACGGCGGACTCCTCGCCGTCCTCCTCGTCGAACAGCTCGGGGTCGATCGGGCGGTAGTCCAGCAGGCCGAGCTCGGCGAGATCGCCCAGCATCGGGTCCAGCGCGACCATGACGTCCGTGATGTCGCCGAGCAGCTCCTCGCTGGGCTCCTCGCCCTCCGGGACGACCAGCAGCGCGGCCAGCACGCCCAGCGGCACGGTCTCGTTGCCCGGCTCGGCGAAGGCGGTGGTCTCGTAGAGCACCTGCAGGGCCTCGTCCAGCAGCTCGGCGGCCTCGTCGCGGGCCTCCTCGACCTCGGAGAGCCCGTCCTCGTCCTCCTCCTCGTCCGCGCCGTCCCCGGCCGGTTCCGCCGAGCCCTCGGCCCCCTCCGGGACGGAGTCCGCCTCGACGGCCAGCTCCCGGACGATCCCGGCGGCGGTCAGCCACAGCTCCAGGACGGTCTCCGGGTCGCCCTGCTCGGCGGGTTCCAGGTCCGGGCCCGGGACGGCGACGTGCTCGCCGTCCGCGGTCGTGCCGAGCTCCACCAGGTCCAGGTCGCAGGCCAGCGACCAGGCCCGCAGCGCCTCGACCTCGGCCTCCTCGGGCACCTCGCCCTCGGCCGGGGCCAGGCCCAGCAGCCGGGCCGCGGGTGCCCGGTCCGCCTCGACCAGGTCGCCGAACTCGTCCACTTCCCGGTGCGGGGCGGCCCAGCGGGCCAGCGCCAGCGCGTACCCGAACATCGGTACGGCCTTCGCCTGCTCGGCCAGCTCCCGCTCGGCGGGCAGCTTCACCGGCGGGACCAGGACGGCCGCGTCGTCCAGGTCCTCGTCGTCCAGCCCGTGCGCGGCGAACGCCCCGTAGAGGTCCTGGAGCTCCAGGTCCGCGGGCAGCACCGCCTCGGCCGCGCCCTCCCCCGCCGAAGCCCCGGTGTTCTTGCGACGTCGTCCGGCCATCGTTGTGCGCTCTCCCTCAGCCAGCGGTCAGCCCAACAGCGCCGCGTACCGATCCATCACCTCAGCGTATAGGCCGGGCACCCCCGATGCCCGGCCGTACGGGGCGCACCCAGGGGCGCGCGCCATGGACGTGCGCCCACCCCTTATCCTTCGGTCTGGTAGCGCGCACACCCCGCGCCTGCCACCGGGGCAACGAAGCCCAACCGCCCTCCGCCCGACCCCGGGCCGGAGGGGCCCTCTTCAGCTCACCTCGCCCCACCAGGGAGCCCGTACCCGCGGCCACCACCACAGCGCCTCCGGACGGGCGCGCCGGCACAACCCCGCCGACCCCGGTGGTGCCCGGCCACAGGAGACCCCTGCCATGGCGGACCTCTCCCCCGCCGGCTCCGGCCTGCGCACCGCGCAGCTCGACGGACGCCGACTGTCGGAGGCCCTGCTTCCCCTGGAGCTCGCGCCGCGCGCCCAGCTCCAGCTCGCCGCGATCAGCCGCTGGAACGCGCTGCGCGGCGTCCGCGTCGGCCTGGTGGCCGCCGCCCTGCTGCTGATGCTGATCGGCGCCAACCTCGCGACGCCGATCTACTCGCTCCTCCAGCAGCGGCTGCACCTCACCGCGCTCGACACCACCGTCCTGTTCGCGATCTACGTACTGGCGCTGGTCCCGGTGCTCGCCGTGGTCGGCCACTGGTCCGACCACCTCGGCCGACGCGCCCTGATCCTGCCCGCCGTCGCGCTGGCCGCCGTCGGCGACGTCGTGTTCGCCACCTCCGGCAGCTTCTGGCAGCTCGCCGCCGGCCGAGCCGTCCAGGGCATCGCCGTCGGCCTGTCCACCGGCGCCGCCGGTGCCGCCCTCGGCGACCTGCTGCCCGACCGGCCGACCCTGGCCGCCAAGATCACCCTGGCCTGCTCGGCGGGCGGCGTCGCGCTCGGCCCGGTGGTCGGCGCCCTGCTGGCCGGCGGCTCCGACCCGCTGCTCACCCCGTTCCTGCTGCACGCCGTCGCCCTGCTGGCGCTCTGCGTACCGCTGGCCCTCCTCCACCCCCGGATGCCCGGCCGCAGCCGCCCGCCGGCCTCCCCGCCCCGCATCACCACCCCGGCCCACCTGCGCCCGCAGCGCCTGCGGCTGCCCCGCACCGGGCGCCGCGAGTTCCTGCTCGCCGCCACCGCCGGCTTCATCTCCTACGCGGTGTTCGGCGTCTACCTCAGCCTGGCCCCGGCCTTCGCCGCCCAGCTGCTGCACACCGACTCCAAGCTGGTCGGCGCGATCGTGGCGGCCCTCCTGCTCGGTTCCTCGGCCGCCACCCAGCTGCTCGTCCCGCCGACCTCGGACCGCGTGGTGACCGCCCTCGGCATGGCCGGCCTGGCCGCCGGCCTCGGCCTGGTCGTCGCCGCCCAGTACACCGGCACCCCGGCGCTGCTCTTCATCGGCAGCGTCCTCGGCGGAATCTCCCAGGGCGTGGCCTTCCGCTCCCTGTTCACCGCCGCCGTCGGTGCGATGAACCCGGAACGCTGCGGCTCCGAGCTGAGCACCCTCTGGGTCATCGTCTACCTCGGCAGCTCCGCCCCCATCGTCGCCCTCGGCGCCCTCGTCCAGACCTACGGCCTCCTCCCCTCCGTCAGCGGCTTCGCCGCCCTCGCCGCCCTCGCCTGCACCGCCCTCGCGATGGCCGTCGCCCGCAAGCCCAGGGCAACAGCCTGACCCCCTCGAACACCGAAGCGTCGCTGCCCGGGACTTCCGAAGAAG
>NZ_JBHXEM010000083.1:0-39633 GCF_042724755.1 Kitasatospora sp. NPDC127067
GCCGCCGCCGGAGGCTGGGCCGCGGGCACGGGCGCCGCGGGGAGCGCGGGCGCGCCGCCGCCGGCCAGCAGGCCGAGCTGGTCGCGCATCAGGTCGGAGAACTGGCCGAGGAGCGCGAGCTGGCGCTCGATCAGGCCGGTGCCGTCGGTCACCGGCCGCAGCGCGGTGGGCACCGCCTGCGGGGCGGTGGGCGCGACGGGAACGGGCTGGGGAACCGGCACCGCGGCCGGGGCCTGGACGGGCGGTGCCTGGACGGGCGGGGCCGGGTGGACGGCGGGTGCGCCCTGGGCCACCGGGGCGGCCTGGACGGCAACGGGAGCGGCAGCGGGAACGGCGGCCGGAGCGGGCGCCGCAGCCGGGGCGGCCGCCGGAACGGGCACGGGCTCGGGCTCCGCCACGGGCTCCGGCTCGGCGGCCGGCAGCAGCGTGGCCAGCACCGCCGGCTCCAGCCGGGAGGCGATCAGCCCGGCCAGCCGGGCCGGGGTGTCGGCCGCCTCGAAGAGTTCGCGCATCGACACCCGGACCCGGAACGCGCGCTCCAGGTCGCGGATCATGTTGATCATCGAGAGCGAGTCGGCGCCCAGGTCGAAGAACGGCTCGTCCGTCCCGACCGAGGCCTCGTCGTAGCCGAGCTGGCGGGCCGTCTGCTCGACGACCTGGCGCAGGACGGCCTGCTCGGCGAGCTCCTCGGGGCTCGGCGTCGGTGCGGCGGCCGGCACTGCGGCCGGCGCGCTCTGCTGGGGTGGGTCCTGGTGCATGGCGGGGTCCTCGGTGGTGGGCCGGGCAGGGGCGGTGAACCAGTGGCGGCGGCGTTGGAAGACGGTGGTGGGCAGCGGGACGCGGCGGGCAGGTCCGTCCGGCCAGTCCCGGGCGGCGGCGAAGCGGGCCCAGTCGAGCGGGACGCCGTGCGACCACAGCGCGGCCGCGGCGGCGTCGAACTGCTGCTCCGGCGAGGCGCCGCGCCGGCCGCCGGCGACGAAGTGGCGGTGCGGCAGCTCCCGGCGGCCCATGCCGGTCAGCGTCGGGTGCGGGCCGAGCTCCAGGAACAGCTCGTGGTCCAGTCCGTCCAGCGCGGCGAGCACCTGGTCGAACCGGGCGGTCTCCCGGGTCTGCCGCAGGAAGTACTCGGGCGTCGGGACGGTCCCGGGGGCCAGCACCTCGCCGCCGAGGTTGCTGACCAGCGGGACGGCCAGCGGCCGCAGGCGCAGCCGGGCCAGCTGGTCGCGGAAGGGGTCGAGCATCGGGTCGAGCAGGCGGGAGTGGAACGCCCGGTCGGTGGCCAGGCGTTCGGTGGTCACCCCGTCGGCGGCCAGTACGGCCTCGGCGGCGGCGATCTCGCGCGGCGGGCCGGCCAGCACGCACTGGCCCTTGCCGTTGACCACGGCCAGGTCCACCCCGGGCAGCCAGTCGCCGAGCCCGGCCAGCCGGTCCGGGCCGGCCGAGACCACCGTCATGGCGCCCGGTTCGGTCAGCCGGTGCATCAGCCGGCCGCGCAGCGCCGTCAGGAACATCCCGTCGGCCAGGTCGAGCGCGCCGGCCGCGTGGAAGGCCGCGTACTCCCCGGCGCTGTGCCCGGCGACCGCGGCGGGACGCACGCCGAGCTCCTGCCAGAGCCGCAGGTAGGCCGCTTGGAGGGCGAACAGCGCGGGCTGCGCCGCCTCGGTGGTCCAGGTGTCCTCGGTGCCCTGCGCGGCGGGGTCGAGCAGCAGCGGCAGCAGCGGCTCGTCCCAGGCCGCGCGGTGCAGCCGGTCGCACTCCTCCAGGACGGCGCGGAAGACCGGGAAGGCGGCGTGCAGTTCGGCAGCCATGCCCCGGTACTGGGAGCCCTGGCCGGTGAAGAGCAGCACCGGCCGGACCTCGCCGCGCCCGGTCTCGCGGTGGGCCGCGCCGGCGGTGGGCCGGCCCGCGAGGAAGGCGTCCAGGCCCTTGCGCAGGGCGGCCGGGTCGGGGCCGGTGACGGCCAGCCGGTGGCGCAGCGCGCGCCGGCCGGCGCCGAGGGTGAGCGGCAGGTCGCCGGATGCCGGGGCGGGTTCGGCGTCCAGCCGGTCGCGGAGCAGTCCGGCCAGCTCGGTGAGGCCCTGGGCGGTGCGGGCCGACAGCGGCAGCACGGTCGGGGCCGGCCGCGGCGCGGGCACCGAGGCGGCGGCCGGGGCCTGCTCCAGCACCAGGTGGGCGTTGGTGCCGCCGACGCCCAGGGCGCTGACCCCGGCCCGGCGCGGGGTGGGGCCGTCCGGCCAGTCCCGGCGCTCGGCGGCGAGCCGGAAGGGGCTGCCGGCCAGCTCCAGTGCGGGGTTGGGGCTGGTGAAGTTCACCAGCGGCGGGACGGTGCCGTGCCGCAGCACCAGTAGCGCCTTGATCAGGCCCGCCATTCCGGCGCAGGTGTCCAGGTGGCCGATGTTGGGCTTGACCGAGCCGAGCGAGCAGAACCCGGCGGCCTCGGTCCGGGCCCGGAACGCCTGGTCCAGCGCCCGGAACTCGATCGGGTCGCCGAGCGGGGTGCCGGTGCCGTGGGCCTCGATGTAGCCGATGCTCTCGGCCGGTACGCCCGCGAGGTCCAGGGCCCGGCCGACCACGGCCGCCTGCCCGTCCACGCTGGGCGCGGTGTAGCCGACCTTCCGTCCGCCGTCGTTGTTGACGGCCGAGCCGAGGATCACCCCGTGCACGGTGTCGCCGTCGGCGAGCGCCCGGTCGAGGCGCTTGAGCAGGACGGCGGCGACGCCGTTGCCGCCGACCGTGCCGCCCGCGTCGGCGTCGAAGGCCCGGCAGGCGCCGTCGGGGGAGAGGATCGACCCCTCCTCGTAGCGGTAGCCGGCGGCCTGCGGGATGTGCAGGGCGGCGGCCCCGGCGAGGGCCAGCTCGCAGTCGCCCGCCAGCAGGGACTGCACGGCCAGGTGCACCGCGACCAGCGAGGTGGAGCAGGCCGTCTGCACGCCGATCGCCGGACCGGTGAGGCCCAGCCGGTAGGCGACCCGGGTGGCGGCGAAGTCCGCCTGGTTGCCGATCGCGGTCTGCAGGGCGGCCACCGGTTCGGCCGGGTCGGCGGTGGCGGCCAGGGTGTGCTGGTAGTAGTTGCGCAGCGCGTACAGGGTCATCCCGGTTCCGGCGAAGACCCCGACCCGGCGCTCCGGGTCCGGCGCGTCGTAGCCGCCGTCCTCCAGGGCCTGGCGGCAGATCTCCAGCAGCAGGCGCTGCTGCGGGTCCATCAGCGCCGCCTCGGTGCCGCTGATGCCGAACGCCTCGGCGTCGAAATGGTCGACGTCGGTGAGCGCCCCGGTGACCGGGACGAAGTCGGGGTGGCGGTACTCCTCCGGGCGCAGTCCGGCGGCCGCCAGCTCCTCCTCGGTGAACCGGGTGGTGCTCCGGACGCCCTCGACGATGTTCCGCCAGTACTGCTCGGGGGTGTCGGCGCCCGGCAGGCGCAGCGCCAGGCCGACGATCGCCACCCGGCGGTCGTCGGCCGGCCCGGCGTCGGTGCCGGCGGCGGGGGAGCGGAGCGCAGCGGTGGGCACGGCCGGTTCGGCGGCCAGGTGCTCGATCAGGGCGTCCACGGTGGGGTGGCGGAACAGCTCGGTGGGCGCCGGGGGCGTGGGCAGCACGGTGCTGAGTGCGCCGTGCACCCGCATCAACTGGAGGGAGCCGATGCCGAGTTCGGCGAGCGGGCGGCCCGGGTCCAGCGGGCTGTCCAGGACGGACTCGAAGGCGTCCAGGACGAGTCGGCGCAGCCCGGACGGTGCGGTCCGGCCGGGGCCCGGGACGGGCTGTGCGGCGGGCCGGCCGTCCGGTGCCGCGGTGCCCGGGGCCACAGTGGACGGCGTCGTGGTGGACGGTGCCGGGGCGGCCGCGGTCACCGGGCGGGGCGCGGTGGCGCGCAGCCGGCGCCGGGCGGCGGGGGAGCTCGGGTCCGGACCGGCGTACCGGTGACCCGGGGCGCCGGCCAGCAGCAGGGCGGCCAGTCGGCGCCCGTGGGCGGCGCTCAGCACGGCGATGCCCCGGCCGGTGGCGGCCTGCTCGTTCTCCGTGTCGCGGTTCATGCCGACCCCGCGCCACAGGCCCCAGGAGATCGTCCAGGCCGGGGTGCCGCTCTCGCGGCGCAGCCGCTCGACGGTGCTCTCCAGGTAGCGGTTGGCGGCGGCGTAGCCGGTGGAGCCGACCGCCTCCTGGAGGCCGATCATCGAGGAGAAGGCGACGAACTGCGCCCCGGGCCGTTCCTTGACCAGCTCGATGAGGTGGTCGGTGCCCTCGGCCTTGGTCCGGACGGCCTCCCGCCAGCCCTCGGTGCCGGTGTCGGCGAGGAGCGCGAGCCGGTAGCCGCCGGCCAGGTGGAGCACGCCGTCCAGCGGCGCCTGCCACTCCCGCTCGGCCTCGGCGACGACCTCCGCCAGCTGCTGACGGTTCGTCACATCAGCCTGGCGGTAGCCGACCTGACCGCCCTGGGCGGCCAGTCGGCGCAGTGCGGCCCGGCGTTCGGCGGCCTCGGCGGTCGGGGCGTCCAGGTCGCTGCGGCCGACGATCAGCAGCCGGGAGCCGTACTCGCGCAGCAGCCCGGGCAGCAGCTCGGCGGCGATCCCGCCGAGGCCGCCGGTGACGAGGTAGCAGGCGCCGGGGGTGAGCAGCGAGCAGCCCGCCCCGGACGGCGCGGAGGCGGCCTCGGCCGTTTCCAGCCGGGGGACCCAGGGGCGGCCGGCGCGCCAGGCGGATTCGGGTTCGGGCCGGGGATCGGTGAGCAGGGCGAGCAGGGCGGCGGCCTGGTCCGCGGCCGGTGCCTCGCCCGGCAGGTCGAGATGCCGGGCGGCGGGCACCAGCTGTTCGGCCCGCGCCCCGGCGGTCAGCGCCGCGGTCAACGCGGCCGTGGGCCTGGGGAGCTCACCGGGGAGTACGGCGTGCAGCCCGGCGCTGACGGAGACCAGCTCGCGGAGCGGCGGCCGGGCCGGGAGCGCCCGGAGCAGGGCGAGCAGCGACTCGTCCGGCCGGTCCGGTCCGTCGGCCGTCGCGCTCCAGAGGTAGACCAGCCGGTCGGCCTTCCGGTCCCCGAGGGCCCGCAGCCAGTCCTCGGGGTCGGTGGTCGGGGGCCGGTCCACCAGCAGGGCGTTCGGCAGGGCGGCGGCCAGGGCCTCGGTGAGGGTGCCGGGGCCGGACGGGCCGAGCAGCAGGATCGTTTCGTCAGCCAGCGGAGCGGCCACGGCCTGCGGAACCGGGCGGGGTTCCCAGCCGAGCCGCCGCACGCAGTCCGGCAGCGTCCGGGAGTTGGCCTCGGCCAGGTCCAGCGCCACGACGTGGTCGTCGAGTTCGCCGTCCAGCAGCCGGCGGCGCAGCGCGGTGCGCTGGATCTTGCCGCTGGTGGTGCGGGGGAAATCGGCCGCCGGGACGGGGAGCACCAGGGCGGGCGCGGGCTGTCGGCGGGCCGCCAGCAGCTGCCGCACCTCGGCGGCGACGGGCGGCGCGGGGGCCTGCGGGTCGCTCTGGACGTAGGCGATCACCAGTTGCTCGGTGCCGGTGCGTTCGTCCGGCACCCCGAAGGCCGCGACGTGGCCGGAGCGCACCCCCGCCACGGAGGCCACCACGTCCTCCAGCTCGTGGCAGAAGTAGTGCACGCCGTTGACGATGATGATCTCCTTGCGACGGCCGGTGAGCACCACCTCGCCGTCGGTCAGGAAGGCGAGGTCCCCGGTGTCGAACCAGTCGTCGCCGACGAAGGCCTCCTGGTTGGCGGCCGGGTTGTTCAGGTACCCCGGCGTCACCCGGCCGGAGCGGACCTGGAGCCGGCCGACCCAGTGCTCGGGCAGCGCCCGCCCGTTGTCGTCGGTGACCCGCATCCGGGTGCCGGGCGCGGGCCGTCCCATGCTGAGGAAGCCGGTGCCGCGCTCGGCCGAGTCCGGGTCGGCGGGCTCCAGCCGGCCGCTGAGCGAGTCGGTGCGCACCAGCCGGCGGGAACCGTCCTCGTGGTAGCGCTTGTAGGTGATCACCGTGCAGGTCTCGGCCATGCCCCAGCCCAGCAGCAGGTGCTCGGGGCGGACGCCGAACGGGGCGGTGGCGGCCAGGAACTCGTCCAGCACCGCTTCGGTGCACTGCTCGCCGGCGTTGATCAGCGACTTGACCGCGGACAGGTCCCAGTGGCGTCCGGGCCCGGCGGCCCGGACGGCCTCGGCGACCAGCCGGTAGCCGAAGTTGGGCGACCAGGAGTGCGCGCCCCGGTAGCGCTCCAGCGCGTCCAGCCAGACCAGCGGGTCGGCGAGGACGAGTTCGGTGGGCACCTGCACCTGGTCGGCGGCCAGCACCACGTCGCGCAGGTGGAACATCAGCAGTCCGGCGACGTGGTCCAGGGGCAGCCAGTTGACCGTGACGTCGGCCGGATCGCAGCCGTTCGCGACGGCTCCGGCGGTGTACTCCAGGATGCCGCGGTGGGTGATCTGCACCGCCTTGGACCGCCCGGTGCTGCCGGAGGACAGCTGGAGGATCGCGACGTCGCCGGGGGCGGGGGCGTGTTCGGCGGCCGCCGGCCGGTCGCCGTCGACGGGCCGGTCGACGGGCCGGTCGACGGCGATCACCCGCAGGCCCGGCGCCGGGTACAGCTCCCCGAGCCGCTCCAGGCCGGCCACCGCCGGCCCGCAGGCGAGCACCGGCGGCTCCTCCAGGGTCTGCCAGGCGTGCCAGAGCTTCTCCAGGACGGGGTTGCGTTCGTGGTAGTCCGGCGGGCGTGCCACCGTCACCGGCTGCACCCCGCCCAGTAGGCAGGCCCACAGGGTGGGGAAGTAGAGCTCCGGGTCCGGGACCTGCAGGATCACCCGGTCCCCGGCCCGCACTCCGGCGGAGGCCAGGGTGGCGAGGATCTCGCGCGATCGGGCGAGGAGTTGACGGTAGGTCAGCCGGGTCGCCTCGCCGCCCGCCCGGACCAGGTGCAGCCCCCGGTCGGGGTGCAGCTCGGCGGCGCGCAGCAGCGCCTCGGGCAGCGTCCGGGGCGCGTCCGGCGCGGGTGCGGGCAGCGGGGCGCCGACGGCTTCCGTCCCGGGGCCCGCGGGCGCGGCCGCCGGCTCCGCCGGGGTGGTGCCGGCCGTCGCCGACCCCTCCCCGAACGGCCGCCAGTGGTCGGTGAGTTCACGCAGGTGGCGCAGGGCGGGGCCGGGCGCGGCCGGTGCCCGGGTGAGGGCCGCGGCCAGGGCGGCGGCGTCGGGTTCGCCCTCGGGGGTGCGGACGATGCCGTCCAGGAGGTGCACCTCGGCGCTCGGGTCGGCGTCCAGCAGCGCCGCGGCTGCCCGGCGGCGCAGGGCCTCGGGATCGCCGTCGACGGCGGGCACCAGGTAGGCCCGCAGGCCTGGGCGGCCGTTCCCGTGCTCGACGGGCAGCAGCGCGCAGTCGGCGATCTCGGGGCGCAGCAGCAGTCGGGCTTCCAGGGTTCGCAGCCGGCCGTGGTCGGGACCGGTGGGGCTCATGACGTTCGGCACCTTTCGGATCGGTGCCGGGGCGCGGGTGTGGGCCGCCCCGGGTCAGGGAGGGGAGCGGAGACGGGTGGCGTGTACGGCGCGGGGGCGCCGGGGCGGTGCGGGGAAAGCTCGGTGTCGCGTACGGCGCGGGCGCCGGAGGGTGGTGCGAAGGAGCGGTGTCGCGTGCGGCGTGGGGGTGTCGCGGGAGTGGTGCGTCGGGCCGGTGTCGCGTACGGCGCGGGGCCGGGGTGGTGGCGGGGTCGGCGGGCGGGCCGCTCAGCGGCGGCGGGTGCGGGCGACCAGGACGAGGAAGGCGAGCGCCAGCACGATCGGGACGGCGTGCGAGACGCCGACCACGGTCAGCGGGCTGACCACCGCCAGCAGTGAGCCGCTCAGCAGCATCCCGGTGCCCATGCCGACGTTCTCGGCGGACGCGAGGATGCCGAAGGCCTCGCCGCGCCGCTCGTCGGCGAGGGCCTGGATCCGGGTGGTGTAGGAGATCTCGGTGAAGCCGTCGCCGAGGCCGGCGCCGATCGCGACCAGCAGGAAGAGCGGGGTCGGGAGGTCGGTGAAGACCAGGATGAAGCAGGCGGACATCAGGCAGGTGCCCAGCGCGAAGCCGCGCTCGCCGGGCTCGATGCCCCGGCGCAGCATGAACCGGGAGACCAGTTGCTGGGCGCCGAGGTTGCCGATCGCCCAGGTGGCCCAGAAGGTGCCGAGCAGTGCGGCCGGGTTGTCGGGGGAGGACAGGTTGGCGAAGACCGGCAGGCTGATGTTGTGGGCCGCGGAGCCGAAGGCGTCCAGCAGTCGGATCCCCGCCATGGCGCCCACCACCGGAGCGGCCCGCAGGACGACCAGTGCCTGCCACCGGGGGCCGCGCTTCCCGGATGCCGGGGCGGGTTCCTCCGGTTGGGTCGCGGGTTCCTCCGCCGGGGCGGCCCGGGTGGGCAGGGGCAGCCGGATCACCAGTGCCCCGAACAGGACGAAGCTGGCCGCGTCGATGAGCAGCGCGGCCCGGAATCCGGCCCAGGCCACCACCACGCCCGCGGAGGCGAAACCGAGCACCATCGCCGTCGAACGGCAGCTCGCCATCAGGCTGTTGGCCCGGGCGCGGCGCTCGGCACCGACCATCTCGGGGATGCTGGTCCGCAGCGCGACGGAGGCCACCGCGGCGGCGCCGCCGAGGACCAGGGCGAGCGGGTAGAGCACGGGGATGCGCATCGAGGCCGGGACGAGGGCGACGACGACCAGTGCCAGCGCCTGGGCCAGGGCGCAGCCCGTCATCAGCCGCCGTCGCTCCAGCCGGGCCACCAGCCGTCCGGCGACCAGCCCGCCGACGAGGCCGCCGCCCAGCCGCAGGACCAGGTACCCGGCCGTGCCGAGGGCGTTGCCGGCGGCCTCGTAGGCGAACAGGCTCAGCGCGACCAGGTCGAGCTGGCTCCCGTACATGTTCAGGGCGTCGCCCGCGGCCAGCCGGTAGAAGACCCGGGGCAGCTTGCTCGTGGCCTGGTGCGTTGCTTCCAATGCGGTGTCCGGCACGGTGGTCCCCCCGGGCACGCCA
This sequence comes from Kitasatospora sp. NPDC127067, assembly GCF_042724755.1. Classification (NCBI taxonomy): domain Bacteria; kingdom Bacillati; phylum Actinomycetota; class Actinomycetes; order Kitasatosporales; family Streptomycetaceae; genus Kitasatospora; species Kitasatospora sp. NPDC127067. Next base: position 8,980 of record NZ_JBHXEM010000083.1, read on the forward strand.
TATATGGCGGTTCAGTGTGACATTGCACCGCAACCTAGAGGGTGAACGGGTGTCAGATCAATGCTTAGATCATTTCCTGTCCAAAAGATCGTGCACTCGGCCGACTTACTGTCATCTTTCGCGCCACCCTGGCCGGTTGTTGGCGTACAGACAGGTGGGCGGGATGGGCGGCGCGGGGGTCAGCGGCGGCCGAAGAGCCTGCCGAACCAGCCCTTGCCCGTGCTGCCCCGGGCGGCGCAGTCGCAGCGGGCGGACGCGGGCACCCCGGCCAGGACCTGCTCCACGTGCATCCCGCACCCGGCGAAGGTCGGCTTCCCGCAGGTGCGGCAGGCGACTCGTCTGCACATCTCGTTCTCCGTTCTCCGGGCCCCCAGGGGTGGGGCCGTCCTGTCAATATACCCCACCCCGTATTCGTAATGTCGGATTCGTCCGGCCGTCGGGGTCGGAACGGCGGCAGGGCGGAACCGGTGCGCGGGGAACCGGCGCGCAGAGGGTCGGCGTGCGGGGAACCGGCGTGCGGAGGGTCGGCGTGCGGGGAACCGGCGTGCGGAGGGTCGGCGTGCGGGGAACCGGCGTGCGGAGAAGGAGTGCGCCGAGAAGGGGCGCCGAGGGGGGCTGTCAGGCCGTCCCGGGCCGGGCCTGCGGAATCGCGTAGGTCAGCGTGGCGCTGGCCACCAGGACGCCGTCGGCGTCCAGCAGCTCGGCCAGGACCACGCACAGCCGGCGCCCGAACTTGGCTGTCCTGGCGTGCACGCGCAGCGCCCCGGGGCGCGGCCGGTTGAGGAAGCTGATCTGCAGCGAGCTGGTCAGCGCCATCAGGGTGGGCCCGAGCCGGGCGTTGATCAGGAGGAACGCGGCCAGGTCGCACAGCCCGGCCTGCTCCGGGCCCGAGACGGTGCCGCCCGGGCGGGTGCGCAGCCGGTCGCCGTCCACCGCCATGGTCAGGGCGTGGCCGTCCACGTCGGTCACCCGGCAGGCGGCGTAGTCGGGGAACTGGTCGGTGATCAGCTCATTGAGCCGGTCGGGGCCCAGGAGGACGTCGACGGTGGCGACCGCCGTGTTCGAGTCGGTGGTCATGGGGGTCAGCGTAACCGTCGGCCCGGCGGTACGCCCGGAGTGGTCCAGGCCTGCTTCCGGCCAGCTTCGTTTTCCGTGGTCAACCGCCAAGATCCGTTACAGGAACGATAATTGCGCATGTCGCGTCGGTGTCGCGGTGGCCGGAACCAGTCCCTCCGGCGGTGTCGGGTGGCCGAATCCGTCCGGCACGATTCGTGAGGGACCTTGTTCGGCCCAAAATGCAGCACCTACGCTCCGAGGAAGTTCAGCGGAGCCGCCACAAGGCTCCGCCGGCCGCTGGGGGGCGGCGTCCTTTTCCTTGTGGTCGTCATCGAGAGCCTCGGTGGAAACCGCCCCGGCCGCTCCCGCCCGACCATGTCCTGCTTCGGATTCCTGCTTCAGAGACGGGGTGTTGTGCCATGGGGATTTCCATTCTGGACGACGAGGCGGTGGTGGTCCGCACGCCCGACGAGTTCCTCGCGATGCCGGAGGAGTACCGGGAGATCGCGATCCGCGGCATGGTGGTCAACACCGAGGGCGAGCTCTCCGGCGGCGACGACTACGTGCAGGTCTTCCTGCCGCTGGCCCCCGACGCGGAGGAGCGGCAGGTCTGCGCCGAGCGTGCCGCCGAGGAGTACGACCACTACAAGATCGGCAAGCGGGTCCTCGCCGAGATCGGCGTGGACACCGGCTACATGGAGAAGCAGACCCTGGCCGAGCGGAACCTGTTCCGGGCCCAGGAGTTCCACAACTGCACCACCTGGGCCGAGCGCGGGATCTTCTCCTACATCGGGGAGGAGACGGCCATGGTGATGATCTCCGAGTTCGCGCAGAGCAGCTACCGCCCCTGGGCCGACGCGGTGCGCACCATCATCCTCGACGAGAAGGTGCACATCGCCCACGGCGCCCGGGTGTGCCGCAACCTCGCCGCCACCGACGACGGCCGCGAGCAGCTCCAGCAGGCCCTGGACCGGCTGTGGCCGACCTTCATCCGGATCTTCGGCAGCCCGCGCTCCGAGCGCGCCAGGCTGGCCGTCCGCTTCGGCCTGCGACAGACCACCAACGGCCAGGCCTGCGACCTGTGGCGGGAGAAGGTCACCCCGCGCATCAAGAACCTGGGTCTGCGCCTCCCGGAGTAGCAGTCGCAGCAGCACGCCGATCCCGCGACTCCCGAGGAGCCCACCGCCATGGCAACACCCGTCACCATCGAACAGCGCCCGCTGAGCCGGCGCGAGGCCAAGGCGCGAACCGCCGAACTCCTCGCCGACCGGCCCGACCTGGCCGAACGCCTGCACCGGCTGCGCCGGCTGGGGCGCGAGGTCCGGTCCTGCGAGGTCCACCTCACCAACACCTGCAACATCCGCTGCAAGGGCTGCTGGTACTTCGAGGGCGGCTTCGACACGGCCGTCAAGGAACTCTCCGACCTGGACCGCATCCGGGCCTTCGCCCGCAAGCTGGCCGACGACGGCGTCAACCAGGCCACCCTGATCGGCGGCGAGCCCACCCTCGTCCCGCGCCGGGTCGAGGCCTTCGTCGAACAGCTGCCGTACATCACCATCTCCACCAACGGCCTGCGCCCGATGCCCAAGCAGGGCTTCGAGAAGATCGCCATCGCGGTCAGCATCTTCGGCGGCGGCCCGCTCGACGACGACCTGCGCGCGATCCGGGTCAACGGCTCCAAGTTCACCGGCCTGTTCGACACCGCGCTCAAGCACTACCGCGAGGACCAGCGGGTGCTGTTCATCTACGCGCTCTCCGAGGCCGGGGTCGAGCACATCGAGCCCACCGTGCGGAAGATCGCCGAGAACGGCAACATCGTCACCTTCAACTTCTACAGCGAGCACGGCACCGAGACCCCGCTGAAGATCGCCAACGAGCAGCGGGTGCTGGACGAGGCGCAGCGGGTCAAGGACCTCTACCCGCACGCGGTGGTGAGCCACCCGTACTTCATCCGGACCCTGGTGACCGGCCGGACGCACTGGGGCGGCCGCTTCGGCTACGACGTCTGCCCCAGCCTCAGCGTCGACGCCCCCGAGCACGAGGACCGCGTCGCCAACGGCAACCCGGTCATCCCCGGCTTCAACGTCTGGGGCGCCGACTACGAGTCGCTCCAGTTCTGCTGCACCTCCGGCGACTGCGGCGGCTGCCGGGACAGCCAGGCCGTCTACAGCTGGCTGGTGGTCAGCGCCAACCGCTTCCTGGACGACGCGGCCCGGCTGGAGCAGTGGCTGGACATCGCCGAGAGCTACTGGCGCCAGTGGCACTGGGCCCCGTACCACGCGAGCAAGGCCGGCACCACGGCCTGAGCCCACCGCCCCTGCGCGCCGTCCCCGGCCACCGCCCCCACGGCACCGCCCGTACGTCCCCCGCACCGCCACCGCCGCCCCGCGCGGACGAGGAGAGCCATGCCCGACACACTGGACCGCACCGCCATCGAGAACTTCGTCGTCGACGCCCTGGTCGACCTCGGCGTCGAACGCGAGGGCATCGTCGACGACGCCGCCCTGGACGAGCTGGAGATCGACTCGCTCGACATGGTCGAGCTCAGCCAGTCCATCCGCAAGCAGCTGGGCATCCCGGTGAAGCCCAAGGACTTCGACCAGCTGTACACCGTCGGCGAGGTGCTCGCCCTGTGCCGCCACAAGGCCGGGCTGGAGTGACGCCCCGGGCCGTCGTCACGGGCCTGGGCGCGGTGACCCCGCTGGGCGTCGGCGCCGACGAGCTGCACCGGCGCGCGGTGGCCGGCGAGAGCGGGCTCGCCGACGGGCTCGGGCTGTGCCGGGACTTCCGGCCCGCCGACCACCTGTCGCGCCAGCAGATCCGCCGCACCGACCGCTTCACCCAGCTCGCGCTCGTGGCCGCCGCCGAGGCCCTGGCCCAGGCGGGATGGACGGACGGCCCGCCGCCCTACCCCGCCGAGCGGGTCGCCTGCGTGGTCGGCTGCGCGCTCGGCGGGACGGCGAGCTTCGAGAGCCAGGCCGAGGTGCTCCGGCAGCAGGGCGGGGACTTCGTCTCCCCGCTCATGGTGCCCGCCATGATGGCCAACGCCGGGGCCTCGCAGATCGCCCAGCGATACGGCTTCCGGGGCGAGGCGCTCTGCCTGGCCTCGGCCTGCAGCAGCGCGACCCAGGCGATCGGCACCGCCCTGCTGCTGCTCGCCGCCGGCGCCGCCGACGCGGTGGTGGTCGGCGGCGCCGAGGCCTCCACCTCCGACCTGGTGCGGGCCGCCTTCCGGACCGCCGGCGCGCTGTCCGAGAGCGGCCGCTCGGTGCCCTTCGACCGCGACCGGGACGGCCTGCTGATCGGCGAGGGCGCCGGAATCCTGGTGCTGGAGACGGCCGCGGGCGCCGCCGCCCGGGGCGCCACCGTGCTCGGCGAGGTGCTCGGCTACGGCGCCACCTGCGACGCCCACCACCTCACCGCCCCGGACCCGACCGGCGAGCCCGCGGCCCGCGCCGTCACCCTGGCGCTCGACGCGGCCGGGGTCACCCCCGGACAGCTCGGCTACCTCAACGCGCACGGCACCGGCACCGTCCTCAACGACCGCTCGGAGTGCGAGGCGCTGCGGCTGGCCCTCGGACCGGCCCTGGAAGGGATTCCGCTGTCCTCCACCAAGGCCTGCACCGGCCACCTCTTCGGCGCGGCCGGCGCGGTCGAGGCCATCGCCACCCTGCAGGCGCTGCGCCACGCCACCGCCCCGCCCACCGTCGGGCTGCGCGAGCCCGACGAGAAGCTCGGCCCGCTGAACCTGATCCACCGCGCCACCGCGCTCGCCGCCCCCACCCTGCCCGGCGGCCGCCGGGCGGGGCTCTCCACCTCCTTCGGGTTCGGCGGACACAACGCGGCCCTGGTGCTGGCGGCAGCCGACGCGATCGGTACGACGAAAGGCCAGGAGTGATGCTCGGCTTCCACGGACGCCGCTATCTGATCACCGGGGTGCTCAACCAGGACTCCATCGCCTGGCACACCGCCAGGGCGCTCCAGGAGGCGGGCGCGGAGGTCCTGCTCACCGGCTTCGGCCGGGCCCGGCGGATCACCGAGAAGGCGGCGGACGTCCTGCCCCGCCCCACCGAGGTGCTGGAACTGGACGTCACCCGGCGCGAGGACTTCACCCGGCTGGTCAAGGAACTGGAGCAGCGCTGGGGCGGGGTCGACGGCGTGCTGCACGCCGTCGCCGCCGCACAGCAGACGGCGCTGAGCGGCAACTTCCTCACCACCCCGCCCGAGGCCGCCGGACAGGCGCTGCACACCGCCGCCGTCTCCCTGCACTCGCTGGCCACCGCGCTCGCCCCGCTGCTCACCGCCGACGGACGGCGCGGCAGCGTCGTCGGGCTGGACTTCGACGCCAGCGGCGCCTGGGCCGGCTACGACTGGATGGGCGTGAGCAAGGCGGCGCTCGGCGCGGTCTGCCGCTACCTGGCGATGTACCTCGGGCCGTCCGGCATCCGGGTCAACCTGGTGGCGGCCGGCCCGGTGGAGACCGTCGCCGGGCAGGCGATCAGCACCTTCGACCGGATCGCCGACCGCTGGCAGGCAGAGGCCCCGCTCGGCTGGGACCGCAGCGACCCGGCCGTGGTGGTCGGACCGGTGCTGTTCCTGCTCTCCGACCTCGCGGCCACCGTCAGCGGGGAGATCCTGCACGCGGACGGCGGGATGCACGCCGTCCGGATGGGCACCGGCCCGGCCTTCGCGGAAGGGGGCGCGGCATGACGGCAGCCATCGTGGGCGTGGGCGCGGCACTGCCCGAACGCGTCGTCCCCAACGCCTACTTCGAGCGGATCGGCGCCTCCCCGGAGTGGATCGTCAAACGGACCGGCATCGAGGAGCGCCGCTTCCTCGCGCCGGACGGCCGGCTCGCCGACCTCGTGGTGGCCGCCGCCGAGCAGGCGCTGCGCAGCGCCGGGCGCACCGCCGCGAGCATCCGGCACGTCGTGGTCGCCACCATCACCCCCGACCGGGTCACCCCCGGGGTGTCGGTGGAGGTCGCCGCCCGGCTCGGGATGCCGCAGGCCACCGCCTTCGACCTGCACGCGGCCTGCGCCGGGTTCGTCTACGGCCTGGACCACGCCGCCGCGCTGATCGAGACCGGCCGGGCCGGGGCGGTGCTGGTCTGCGGCGCCGACGCGCTGACCCGGATCACCGACCACGAGGACCGCGGCACCGCGGTGCTGCTGGCCGACGGCGCCGGCGCCGCCGTGGTCGCCGACGTGCCCGGCGCGCCCGAACCGTGCTTCTCGCTCGGCAGCGACGGCGAGCAGATCCCGCTGCTGTACGCCGACCGGGACGACCGCAAGCTGCGGATGGACGGCCGGGAGGTGTTCGACCACGCGGTGGAGAAGATGTCCGCCGCCACCCGGGAGGTGCTCGCCCGGCGCAGCCTGACCTGCGAGGACCTCGACCTGTTCGTCGCCCACCAGGCCAACGCCCGGATCGTGCGCGCGGTCGGCAAGGAGGTGGGGCTGCCCCCGGAGCGGCTCTACCTGAACGTCCACCGGGTCGCCAACACCTCGGCGGCCTCGATCCCGCTGGGCCTGACCCACGCCCGCGAGGAGGGCCTGCTGGACGGCCCGAAGCTGCTCGGCCTCGCCGCCTTCGGCGCGGGCATCACCTGGGGCGCCGGGGTGATCGGCTGGCGGCCGGGCGCCGGCGCCGACCGGGAGGCGCGGGCGTGAAGACCCCCCGGTTCCCCGTGATCGCCGAGATCGCCGCGCCCGACGGGGCCCGGCTCACCGTCCGGGCACTGGCCCGGCCCGAACCGGCCGCCCCGGTGGTGATCGTCCTGCCGGCGATGGGAACGGCCGCCCGGCACTACACCCCGCTGGTCCGCGCCCTGCACGCGGCCGGTCTGAGCGTGGCCACCTGCGACCTGCGCGGCCACGGCGAGAGCCGGCCGGTGCCGCGGCACGGGGTCGCCTTCGGCTTCCGCGAGCTGGTCGAGCACGACTTCGGGGCGGTGCTGGACGCGGTCGCCGGGGCGTTCCCGGGCGCGCCGCGCCTCCTGCTCGGGCACAGCCTGGGCGGGCAGCTGGGTCTGGTGCACTGCGGTGTCTTCCGGCCCCGGCTCGCCGGCGCGGTGCTGGTGGCCAGTGGATCGGCCTGGTACCGGACCTTCGGCCCGCGGGCGGGCCTGCGACGGCTGGCACTGAGCCAGTTCTCGATCGTCGCCTCGGCGGTGGTCGGGTACTGGCCGGGCGAGCGGTTCGGTTTCGGCGGTCGCGAGTCGGCCCGGCTGATGCGGGACTGGGCGCGGCAGATGCGCACCGGCCGCTACCGGGTGCGCGGCGCGGTCACCGACTACGAACGGGCGCTGGCCCGGGTCGACCTGCCGGTGCTGGCCGTGGACGTGCAGGGCGACGAGCTCGCGCCGCCGCGAGCCGTCGACCACCTGTGCGCCAAGCTGCCCTCGGCCCGGGTGGAGCGCTGGAGTTACACCGCCGAACAGGCGGACGGCCGCCCGCTGGACCACTTCCGCTGGATCCGGCACAACCGCGGGCTGGTGGAGCGAATCGCGCCGTGGATGCTCGCCGCCGCCGCTGGCGCCGCCTCGGGCGTCGCTTCGGGCGCCGGCGAGGGCGTCGGTGAGCGCACCGGCGAGAGCGCCGCGCCGCGCGGCGGCGTCCGACCGACCGTATGACGATGAGACCGAGCCCCGCCGCCCCGAGGAGCGCCCGCATGCCCGCCGTCCCCGACCCGTCCGACAGAAACACCGACGCGCCGCACGGCGGCCCCGGCCGGCCGCCCGGCCTCCCCGGCGACCCGCACGGCATTCCCGACCTGCTCACCGCGACCGCCGCGCGCTGCCCGGAGCACCCCGTCCTGCGGCTCGACGAGGAGGTGCTGAGCTTCGCCGACCTGGACGCGCTCAGCGCCCGGGCCGCGCACTGGCTGGCCGGGCTCGGCGTCGCGCCCGGCGACCGGGTCGCCGTGCTGCTGCCCAACGTGCCGCAGTTCGCGGTGCTGTACTACGGCATCCTGCGCGCCGGGGCGGTGGTCGTCCCGATGAACCCGCTGCTCAAGGCCCGGGAGATCGAGCACTGCCTCGCCGACGCCGGGGCGGCCGTGCTGCTCGCCTGGCACGCGGGCACCGAGCAGGCGGTCGAGGGCGCGCGGCGCACCGGCACCCGGCTGGTCCCCGTCGAGCCCCCCGCGCTCGCCGCGACGCTCGCGGAACAGCCGGACGGCCCGCCGCGGACCGCGGGACGCGGGGGAGAGGACACCGCGGTCATCCTCTACACCTCCGGCACCACCGGGGCGCCCAAGGGCGCCGAACTGACCCACCGCAACATCGTGGCCAACGTCAGGGCCGGCGTCCAGGTGCTGGGGATGGTCGAGCGGGACGTGATCTTCGGCGGGCTGCCGCTGTTCCACTCCTTCGGCCAGGTGATCGGCCTCAACTGCGCGGTGGCCGTCGGGGCCTGCATGACCCTGGTGCGGCGCTTCGACCCGCAGGCCGCGCTCGCGGTGATCCAGCGCGACCGGGTGAGCGTCTTCCTCGGCGTCCCGACCATGTACACCCTGATGCTGACCCACCCGCAGCGCGCCGGGTACGACGTCTCCTCGCTGCGGGTGTGCCTGGGCGGCGGCGCCTCGATGCCGCCTGAGGTGCTGCGCGGCTTCGAGACCGACTTCGACTGCGTGGTGCTGGAGGGCTACGGGCTGTCCGAGTCCTCGCCGCTGGCCTGTGCCAACCGGAGCGACCGCGAGCGGATCGCGGGCACCATCGGCATCCCGATCGAGGGCGTGCGGATGCGCATCGTCGACGAGTCGGGCACCGAGGTGCCGGACGGCACGGTCGGCGAGGTGGTGATCCGGGGCCACAACGTGATGAAGGGCTACTGGCGCCGCCCCGACACCACCGCGCAGACCGTCCGGGACGGCTGGCTGCACACCGGTGACCTCGGCACCCGCGACGAGCGGGGCGACTTCCGGATCGTCGACCGCCGCAAGGACGTCGTGATCCGCGGCGGCTTCAACGTCTACCCGCGGGAGGTGGAGGACGTGCTGTACGAGCACCCGGCGGTCGCCGAGGCCACGGTGATCGGCGTCCCCCACCCCACGCTCGGCCAGGAGGTGGCCGCCGCCGTGGTCCTGCGCGCGGGCGCCTCGGCGACCCCGGAGGAGATCCGCGGCTTCGTCCGGGAGCGGGTGGCGCCGTACAAGTACCCGCGGCTGGTCTGGACGGTCGACGCGCTGCCCAAGGGGCCGACCGGAAAGATCCTCAAGCGCGAGGTCGTCGTGCCCGAGGAGGAGTCGGGCCGGCTCAAGAGCTGAGCGGGCCCGGGGGTTGAGCGGGTCCGGGAGCCGAACAGGCCCCGGCGTCGGGCGGCCCCGGCGGGTCGGGCGGCCCGGTCGGGCCGCCCGGGGCGGTCAGACCACCCGCCGCATCCAGCCGTGGACGTCCTCGGCGCGCCCGTACTGGATGTCCAGCATGTGCTCGCGGATCGCGACGGTCTGCTTGCCGGGCGAGCCGGTGCCGACGGTGAACTCGTAGCCCTCGCCCTTGAATCCGACGATCGGGGTGACCACCGCGGCCGTCCCGGCGGCGAACACCTCGGTGATCGTGCCGTCGGCGGCACCGGCCCGCAGCTCGGAGAGGGTGATCGGGCGCTCCACCGGGGTCAGCCCGAACTCGCCCGCCAGGGCCAGGATCGAGTCCCGGGTGACCCCGTCGAGGATGTTGCCCAGCGGGGGGGTGACCAGCTCGCCGGCCGAGGTGACCAGGCACAGGTTCATCGTGCCGGACTCCTCCAGGTCGCCCTCGCCGCCGGTGTCGTCCAGGAACAGCACCTGGTCGCAGCCGTGCTTGCGGGACTCCAACTGCGCGGCCAGGCTGGAGGCGTAGTTGCCGCCGCACTTGGCGGCGCCGGTGCCGCCCCGCCCGGCGCGGGTGTAGTTGCTGCTGACCCAGAGCGTGATGCCGGTGACGCCGCCGGCGAAGTACGGGCCGGCCGGGCTGGCGATGACCGAGTAGGCGATCTGCTCGGCGGGCCGGACGCCGAGGAAGGCCTCCGAGGCGAACATGAACGGCCGCAGGTAGAGGCTCTTCTCGTCGGCGGAGTCCGGCACCCACGCCTCGTCCGCGCGGACCAGCTCCCCGATGCTGTCGAGGAAGTCCTCCTCCGGCAGCACCGGCAGGGCGAGCCGCTCGGCGGAGCGGGCGAAGCGGCGGGCGTTGAACTCCGGGCGGAACAGCCAGACGCTGCCGTCGGCGTGGCGGTAGGCCTTGAGCCCCTCGAAGATCTCCTGGGCGTAGTGCAGCACGGCGGCGCTCGGGTGCAGCGAGTACGGCACCAGCGCGGTGACCTTGCGGTCGTGCCAGCCCTCGGCGGGAGTCCAGGTGGCCGTGGCCATGTGGTCGGAGAAGAATTTGCCGAACCCCGGTGCGGCGAGGATGGTGCGTCGCTCCTCCTCGGGGACGGGATCGGTCGTCCGGAACAGAGGGAATGCGCGACTCATCGTCAACTCCTCGACACCACTGTGGAATCTGTGCGAACCGACGCCAATCACCGGCGCCATACCCGTCATGCTAACGGTCGTCAGCCGGACGTGATACGCCGCGACCCGGCCGAGCCCCGATCCGTCGGCTCCCGCGGGAGCCGACGGATCGCGGGATTCCGGGGTTCCCGGCCTACCGGTGGCCGGTGCGGAGGTCGCCGACCAGGCCGTCGAGGGCGGTGCGCAGGGCCCCGGAGTTGGCCTGGTCGAACCAGGTGGTGCGGATGCGCTCGTTGCTCCCGCCCGGGGTCTCGTGCTCGGCCGCGAGGCGCTCCAGCGAGCGGGTCCCGTCGCCGAGCGAGCGGCCGACGTCCTGGTAGATGCCGCGGACGAAGCGGTCGGCGTCCTCGGCGGGAATGCCCTGGTCGACGGCCCAGGAGACGAGCGTGGTGAGGAACGCGTAGTGGGTGGTCTGGGTCGAGGTCAGTGCGGACAGGACGCTGAGCGCGACCTCGTCCGCGACCGGGAGCGCCCCGCCCAACCGCTCGAACAAGGCGTCCACGTCGGGGTGCGAGGGGTGGACCACGGTGAGGCAGCGGCGCTCGCGCACGGTGGGCAGCGGGATGGCGTGGGTCACCGCCGCGTCGGTGGCCAGCACCCGGCGCAGCTCCCCGGTGCCGACGCCGGGCACCACATTGACCACGACCCGGTCGTCGGGCACGTGCAGGCCGGTCAGTGCCTCGCGCCAGTCCTGGCGGCGCAGGGCGATGATCACCAGCTCGGAGCCGTCCACCACCTCCTGGTTGTCGGCGCACACCCGTACGTCCTCGTACCGCTCGGCCAGCTCGGCCGCGGTCCGGGCGCCCCGCGGCGAGAGCAGGACCTCCGGCCCCGGGTCGTCCCCGTGGCGCAGGCCCGTCACGATGGCCCGGCCGATCTCGCCCACTCCGATGATGCCGACGCGCTTCACGGTCACTGCCTCCGGTGTGCGTGGTGGTCGCACGGGCAGGTCGTCCTGCCCGTCGCGATCTTCTCCGCAGTAGTGTGACCACCGCGGCGCCCTGCGACACGCCGCCGCCGGCCCGGGCGTGAACCGACCCGGTACGCTCCGCCGGAACTCCCGCGCGCGGCCGGCTCTTCGACGACCGGCGGCACACCGCACCGTCCGCCGTGTCATCGACACGCGCGGTGACGGGTAGACCGTACGGGTGAACACCTTCGCCAGGACCAAGGCCATGAACGCCGTCGAGGACTCCTCCCGCAGCCCGCGCCGTGCCCGCGCGCGGGGCGGGCGCACCGTCAAGGTGCTGCCGCCCGACCGGATCGGCGGGTCCCTCCCACCCGGGGGCGGCGGCCGCGACTCCCCGAGGACCGCCTCCGGTGTCGGTGCCGAGGCCGGGGCGGGTCCGGCATGACGCCTCCGAACGAACCCTCTCCCCTCGTCATGGTCCGCACCGCTGTCCTCCCGCCCTGCCGACGCTGCGGAATCCCGGCCCTCCTGACCGCCCGTTACCCGCACTCCTGGCCGAATCAGGCCGGGAAGCAGGTGACCGGCTTCAAGGAGACCGCTCTCTGTCCGGCCTGCGACGAGGGCGACCCGGCGGCGACAGGCCTCCTCACCCTCCTCGGCGCCCCGGTCCCCGGTCGTCTCGCCGAGCTCTGGGCACTCGTCCACCAGTGGGTCAGCGCCATCCGCCACCGCACGCCCGACCTGGCGGACCTGGAGGACGAGGCGGCCCGGTTCAGGTCCGGAGAGCTCTGAACGCGCTGGGCCGAACGGTGGTCCGCCCGTGTCGGTCGACATGGTGCGGGACTCCGTCGAAACCGGATGCCCTCGCACCGAAACTCGAACAGCGGTGCGGATTCACCTGTGTGCGCAGCGTGGTGTGCTGCCCGGACAAGCGTGTGAGCAGGGTGGTTCCAACCCCCTCTCACCTCGCTGAAAGGCAGGAACCATGGGCATATCGCTGTCCCGCCGTTCGATCTCCTCCGCCGCCGTGGTGGCGCTCGCGACCTGTGCGGTCGCCGCCACCGCGCCGCCCGCGTCGGCCGCCCAGGACGGCGGCAGGCCGGGCGGCGGCGGGAGGCCGACGGTGGTCCTGGTGCACGGCGCGTTCGCGGACGCCTCCGGGTGGAACGACGTCGCCACACGCCTCATGGACGACGGGTTCACCGTCCTCGCCCCGCCCAACGAGCTGCGCGGTCTGACCGAGGACGCCGCCTACGTGGCCAGTCTGCTCAAGAGCATCAGCGGCCCGATCGTGCTGGCCGGCCACTCCTACGGCGGAGCCGTCATCACCCAGGCCGCCGCCGGGAACCCGAACGTCAGGGCTCTGGTCTACGTGTCGGCGTTCGCGCCCGACGTGGGCGAGTCCCCGGCCGAACTGTCGACGAAGTTCGCGGGCAGTGACCTCGCCACCGCGCTCAACCCCGTCCCCTTCACCGGCACCGGCGGCGGCGGAGTCGACCTCTACATCCAGAGCGAGAAGTTCCGCGCCGTCTTCGCCGCCGACCTGCCGGAGTCCCGCACCCGGCTGATGGCCGCCGAGCAGCGCCCCGTCTCCCAGGTCGGGTTCGCCGAGAAGGCCACCGCCGCCGCCTGGCGCGACATCCCGTCGTGGTTCGTGGTCTCCCGGCAGGACCGGGCCATCGCCCCCGACCTGGAGCGCTTCGAGTCCAGGCGCGCCAAGTCGCGCACCGTCGAGATCGACTCCTCGCACGTGTCGATGATGTCCCACCCCGAGGACATCGTCCGCCAGATCCGCGAGGCCGCGGGCGCCGCCGGTGGCGCTGCCGGTGGCGCTGCCGCGGCCCCGGCCGAGCTCGCGGCGACCGGCTCCCACGGGCGGGCCGTCGCCGCGGTCGGCGCCGTCGGCGCCGCCGCGCTGCTTTCCGGCTCGGTGCTCACCCGCATCACCCGCCGGCGCGGCATCCGCTGAGCGGCCGGCCCGGCCGGGCCGGCCAGGGGCCTCGTCCCCTGCCGACCGCGCCCGGCCGGGCCGTCCCGCGCGTGCCGGCGGCGTGTCTCAGGGCGTCGGGCGTACGGCGGTGAAGTCGCGCAGGACGGCCCAGACGGCGGCGGGCTGCTCCTCCTGGGCGAAGTGCCCGGCGTCGGCGACCACCGCGGTGGTGAGTCGGCGGACGCCCGCGGCGCGGAAGCCCCGGGCGTAGGCCTCGATGTCGCCGCCCTCGCGGTCGCCGCGGACGTGCAACAGCGGTGTGTCGGCCGGGACGGCGGCGGCCTCGGCGTTGTCCCGGGCGTCCTGGGGGAAGGCGCGGTACAGATCGAATCCCGCGGTGAGCGCGGCGGGACTCGCGTAGGCGGCGGCGTGCGCCGCGCGGGATTCGGGGGTGATCCGGGCGGGGTCGGCCGACAGCACGTCGTAGAAGTGGTCGAAGTAGGCAGCCTGCCGGCCCTGGACGAGGGTCTCCGGCAGGTCGGGCACCGTGTGCAGGCCGAAGTGCCAGATGTGCGGGTTGCGCAGCACCTCGTTCCACGGGTCGACGCCGGGGATCACGGTGTTCATCACGACGACGCGCTCGACGCCGGTGAACCTCCGCAGGTAGGCGTAGGCCGCCATCCCGCCGGCGTCGTGGCCCACCAGGGTGGTGCCGGTGAGACCGAGTTCCCGGACCAGTGCGTGGACCGTCCCGGCCAGCCGGCGCTTCGACCCGCCCTCGACCGCCCCGGTGGAGCCGCCGATCCCGGGCAGGTCCACGGCGATGGTCCGGGCTTCGCCGCCGGCCGCCTCCATCACCCCCAGCCAGGTCCGCCAGGACTCCGGCCAGCCGTGCAGGAACAGGAAGGGACGGGCGTCGGCGGGGCCGGACTCCACCACGTGGAGCGAGCGGTCGCCGACGGCCACGGTCGAGTGGCGCAGCTCAATAGACATGATTCATGTCTATCAAACGACATGAGGCATGTCCATTGACTAGGCTGGCCCCATGAGCGGCGACAACGACCGGCCGGACGTACCGGACGTACCGGACGCACCCGGCGCACCGGAGCGACCGGCCTTCGAGCGCGGCACCGGCTTCCTGCTGGCGCGGCTGGGATCCCTGACGGCCCGCTCCTGGACGGCCTTCCTCGGCGAGCACCGGCTGACCCAGGGTCAGTACGCCGTGCTGGTCGCCCTCGACCGGCACGGTCCGGTGGTCCAGCGGCGGCTGGCCGAACTCGTCGCCGTGGACGCCCGCAACCTCGTCCCGGTCCTCGACCAGCTGGCGGACCGGCAGCTCGTCGAACGCCGTCCGCACGACACCGACCGGCGCCGCCGCGTCGTCACCCTGACGGACCGGGGGAGCGCCCTGGTCGGGACGATCGCGGCCGCGGCCGCCGCCGAGCAGGAGCGGTTCCTCGGCGCCCTGACCGCGGCCGAACGCCGGCACCTCAACGGGCTGCTCCAGCGGCTCTACGCCGCGCACGTGCCGGCCGACGGTCCGGGGTAGGGCCGGCCGCCGCTCCGCCGCGGCCCCCTCGTCGCCCCCTCGCCGCTCAGGCGTGCCGGACGAGGGCGACCGGGCACACCGCGTGGTGGATCGCGGCGTGCGCCACCGGGCCGAGGTGGGCGCCGAACAGGGTGCGGCGGGTGCGGCGGCCGACCACGAGCAGCCGGGCCCCCTCCGCCGCGTCCACCAGGTCGACGGAGCGGCTGCCCTGGATCAGGTCGGCGGTCACCGACACCTCGGGGTGGCGCTCCCGCCAGGGGGCCAGCTGCTCGGCGAACCGGTCCCGGTCGACGGAGGAGAGCTCGCCCAGCCCGCCGACGGCCTGGAGCGCCGTGTACTGGCTGGAGACCGGCGGCGACCAGACGTGCACCACCCGCAGCGGGGCCCGGCGCCGGGCGGCCGCGTCGAAGGCGAAGGCCAGCACGTCGTCCATCGGGCGGGTCAGGTCGAGGCCCACCAGCACCGGGCCGTCCGACTCGACCGCCTCCGCCCGGACCAGCACCACCGGACAGCTCGCCCGGCGCAGCACCTCATGGCTCACCGAGCCGACCAGGAAGCCGCGCACCGCGCCCAGTCCGCGCGAGCCCAGGACGAGCAGGCCGGCCGAGTTCCCGGCCGCCTCCAGCGCCTCGGCCGGATCGGTCGGGACGATCGCCGAGGTGACCGGCCCGACACCGGCCAGCGGGCGCAACTCATCCGCCCGGAGGGCGAGTTGGTCCAGCGCGTGCCGGTAGGTCTCCTCGCTGCCGACCACGTCGTGGTGCGGCCACGGCCAGGCCTGCAGGAGATCGAGCGGGCAACCGCGGCGCTGCGCCTCGCGGGCGGCCCACTCGGTGGCGGCGCGGCTCTCGGGGGAGCCGTCGAATCCGGCGACGACGGGTGCGGTCATGGTCTGCTCCTCATCCGCGCAGCGCGTCCAGGGCGGCGTTCAGCCGCCGCGCCGCCTCCTCGGCGACCTCGCCCAGCCCGCCGCCCGGGCCGGCCAGGGTGACCATGGTCCGCGGGTCGACGGCCTCCACCACCGTGGCCCCGCCGTCCGCCCGGACCACCACGTTGCAGGGCAGCAGCAGCCCGATCCGGCGGTCGGCCTGGAGGGCGCGGTGGGCGAGGGCGGGGTTGCAGGCGCCGAGGATCAGGTAGTCCTCGATCTCCGCGCCGATCTTCTCGCGCAGCGTCGCCCGGACGTCGATGGTGGTCAGGACGCCGAAGCCCTGCTCCTTGAGCGCGGCGGTGACCGTCTCCACCGCCTGCGCGAACGGCCGGTCGAGCCGCACGCCGAGACCGTAGTCCATGGTTCCTCCAGAAGAATCCGGGCGGCCCCAGTATCGGCGGACGCCGCGCCCGCCGCCTCCCGGAGCGAGCGGCGGCCCGTTGTCGGTGGCCGCGCCTACGCTCGGGCCGTACTGCTTCCGGGGAGGGTGTGGTGAAGGTGCGCAGGCCGGTCGACGGCGAGGTCCGGGTCCACTACGGACAGATCTACGTGGAGAGCGACCCCGACGGCCCCGGGCCCGATCTGGCGAAGGCGTTCGCGGGCCAGCGTGCGGGGCTCTGCGGCGCGGCCGTCCCCGGGTCGCTCTGGTTGACCACCGGGCTGCACACCGGTGCCGTCGGCTTCACCGTCGAGGTGCACGAGCAGGCCCCGCCGCTGGACCACGAGTGGGAGGACGTGGTCGAGACCTCCTTCCGTCCGGCCACGGACCGGTGCCTGCTGGTGGAATGGGGTGGCGGCACCGTCCGGGAGCTGGACCTGGCGGAGACCGATCACCGGGTGCGCTACTGCGCCCGGGGCATCGACGAGGGGCACCGGCGGGACACCCGGGCGTCCGGTGAACCGCGGGCGGACCGCTACGCGCTCCAGTTCTGGCCCGCCCCGCCCGAGCCGGACCGCGTCCTGCGGCAGACCTCGCGGACAGCGGCGTACTGGCACGACTACGCCCGGCGGCTGCCACCGCCCCCCACGCCCGAGGAACGCGCCGCGGAGGAGCTCCGGTCCCGCCGTGCCCGGGAACGCGCGGAACAGGAGAACCGGGCCGCCGCCGAGTTGTGGGAGTGGGGCGGACGGCGGCCGAGCGAGGCCCTGCGCGAGCTGGCCGGCCAGGTGCGGGGCCTGCTGGAGTTCGACGCACCCCTGCTGCACGCCCTGGACGACGCCGGCCCGCGGGTCCAGCGCTCGGTGGCGCGGTTCGCGGCCCGGCGCGCCTGCACGGCGGCCGGGCTCGCCGGGCTCGACTGGATCGCCGCCGCGCTGACCGCCCTGGACGAGGGGCGCCCGCTGCCGCCGCCCTTCGACGACCCGGCCGGGCCCTGGCAGGCCCTGGCCGACGACCCGCGCGTCCCCGTCCGGACGGTCCGCCGGGCCGTCGCGCCGGAGCGCGAGCCCTTCCGCCCGCCGTACGCGGACCCGAACGCCCCGCGGCCGATGTCCGTGCCCGTGCGGCGGCAGGCGTTCTTCTCCGTGACGGCCCCGGAGCGGCCGGAGCACCCGGAGACATCGGTCGCGGGGACGTTGGTCGCGGTGCCGTCGGTCGCGGGGACGTCGCCGGTCGTCACCCGCACCGCCCGCCTCGGCCCGCTCGACCCCGACCGGCCGCTGTCGCAGCCGCACCTGGCGCTGCCCGCCCTGCTCGGCGCGGCCGGGCCGGACCCGCTGCGGGCCGCGGTCGACGCGGTGTTCGCGGCGGTGGCGACGTACGGCGAGGACCACCGGACGCTGCTGGCGGAGGTCCGGGCGGTGCTGGCGGAGCACCGCTGACCGGCTGCTGCGGTGGGGTGTCGGGGTGGTACCGCGGTACTACGGGCGCGCCGATGATCGGACTCCGGTACCACGGATCGGAGCCGGCTCCGCACGTAGCGTGGTGCACGAGGGCGGCCGGACGGACCGGCCCCGGAGCACAGAGGTGAGCGATGATCGAGGCGCACCGGCTGACGAAGCGGTACGGGGAGAAGACGGCCGTGGACCAGCTGGACTTCACGGTCCGGCCGGGGACGGTGACGGGCTTCCTCGGGCCGAACGGCGCGGGCAAGTCCACCACGATGCGGATGATCGTCGGGCTGGACGCCCCCACCAGCGGTTCGGTGAGGGTCAACGGCCGCCGCTACGCCGAGCACGCGGCGCCGCTCCGAGAGGTCGGCGCGCTGCTGGAGGCCAAGTCGATCCACCCGGGCCGCTCGGCCTTCCACCACCTGATGGCCCAGGCCCACACCCACGGCATCCCGCGCCGACGGGTCGAGGAGGTCATCGGGCTGACCGGGCTGTCGTCGGTGGCCCGCAAGCGCGCCGGGGCGTTCTCGCTCGGCATGGGCCAGCGGCTCGGGATCGCCTCGGCCCTGCTGGGCGACCCGGCCACGGTGATGCTGGACGAGCCGGTCAACGGCCTCGACCCCGAGGGCGTGCTGTGGATCCGCAATCTGCTCACCTCGCTCGCCGCCGAGGGCCGCACCGTCTTCGTCTCCTCGCACCTGATGAGCGAGATGGCCCTGGTCGCCGACCACCTGATCATCGTCGGCCGGGGCCGGCTGCTGGCCGACACGACCGTGCAGGACCTGGTCCGCCAGGCCGGCGGCGACGTGGTCAAGGTGGTCAGCGCCGACCCGGCCCTGCTGCGCACCGCGCTGGCCGGCCCCGGTGTGGAGGTCACCGGCCGGGCGGGCTCGGAGGAACTGCTGGTCAGCGGGCGCACGGCCCGCGAGATCGGCCTGGCCGCCGCCGAGCGGGGCATCGCCCTGTTCGAGCTCACCCCGCGGACGGTCTCCCTGGAGGAGGCGTTCATGGACCTGACCCGCGACGCCGTCGAGTACCACGGCACGACCACCGCCGCCGCCGCCCCCGCCGGCGAGACCCCGAGGAGTGCGGCATGACCACCATCGCACCGAGCCAGATGCCCGCCTCCGGTGACCTGCGGCCCACACACCCCGCGTACCGGGTGACGGCGGTGCGGGTGCTGCGTTCCGAGTGGGCGAAGCTGTGGTCGCTGCGCTCCACGTGGATCACCCTCGGGCTGGCCCTGCTCTTCCTGGTCGGCTTCGGCCTGATCGCCGCCTACCAGTTCAAGTCACGGATGACCTCCGGCCGTCCGATGGACCGGGACTTCGCGAGCGCGAGCACACTGAGCCTCTCCCTGTTCGGCACCAACTTCGCCCAGCTGGCCCTCGGCGTCCTCGGCGTGCTGGTCGCCGCCGGGGAGTACTCGACCGGCATGATCCGCTCGACCCTGGCCGCCGTGCCGCGCCGACTGCCGGTGCTCTGGTCCAAGGCCGCCGTGTACGGGCTGATCGCGCTGGTGCTCGGCACCGTCGGGGTGTTCGCGGTCTTCGTCGCCGACAGCGGCGTCCTCTCCGGCACCCGGGTGGCGATGACCCTCTCCGACGCCGGGGTGGTCCGCGGCCTGCTGGGCGCCGGGCTCTACCTCGCGCTGGTCGGTGTGATCGGCGTCGCGCTCGGCGCGCTGCTGCGCTCGGTGGCCGGCGGCATCGCGGTGCTGGTGGCCACGCTGATGCTGGTCCCCGGGCTGACCTCGCTGCTGCCCAGCTCCTGGCAGAGTCACCTCAGCCCCTACCTGCCCAGCCACGCGGGCGAGGCGATGTTCGCCCTGCACCACGACTCGACCACGCTCTCGCCGACGGTGGGGCTGGCCGTCTTCCTCGGCTGGATGGTTCTCGCCCTCGGCGCGGCGGCCGTGCGGCTGGTGCGCACCGACGCCTGAGAGACTCGGAGCGGAGACGATCCATCGCGGCGCCGGGACCAACCGGCGCCGCACCCACGACTTCGACAGCCCGGCCGACCAGGGAGGTGCCACCGGTGAGCGAGCACGCCACCACCACGAGCCCGTTCGCGGCCGAAGGTGTCCGGGCCGACGACCCCCGGGTCTTCGACCCCCGCGTCGGTTACCCCCGGGCCACCGACGCGGCGGCCGCCGACGTCCTGTCCGGCCACCCGCTGTTCGCCCGCCTGGCCCGGATCGGCCAGCGGCTTCGACAAGGGGACCGCGACCGCCCCTGGGTGCTGGACGCCGCGGTGGTGGCCCTCGCCTTCCTGCTGTTCTGCCTGCCCGACCTCTTTCCCGGTCACGTCGAGGCCGGCGGGCGCGAGCACCGGATCGTGCTCGCCCGGCTGCCGCTGCCGCAGACCCTGGCCCTGCAGGCCGGCCTGGTGCTGCCGCTGCTGTGGCGCCGCCGACGGCCCACGGCGGCCTTCGCCACGATCATGGCCGTCTTCGTCCTGCAGTGGTCGCTGGACGTCGGTCTGCGCGCCGACGCCGCCCTGCTGGTCGCCCTCTACAGCCTGGCGCTGCACGGCCGGCTGCGGCACCTGGCGTGGTCCTGTGCGGCCATGGCGGTGGCCGTCGCGCTGGTCGCGGTGGCCGTCTCCGGTGCTGGGCTGCCGGTCGGCGACGCCCTGTTCTTCCTGTTCAGCGCCGCGACGGCGGCCGTGGCCCTGGGCATCGCGGTGCGCGTCCGGCGCGCCCAACTCGCCGGGCTGCGGGAGCGGGCCGCCCGGCTGGAGATCGAGCGCGACCAGCGCAGCCGGCTGGCCACCGCGACCGAACGTGCCCGGGTGGCCCGGGAGATGCACGACATCGTCGGCCACAACCTGTCCGTCATCGTCACCCTGGCCGACGGCGGCGCGTACGCGGCGCAGGCCAACCCCGAACGCGGCAGGGAGGCCCTGCTACTGATCGGGGACACCAGCCGGCAGGCGCTCGGCGAACTGCGACGGATGCTCGGCGTGCTGCGCGACCAGGGGGACCAGGCCGCCGAGTACACGCCGCAGCCCGGCATCGCCGACCTCGACGGGCTGTGCGCCCGGATCCGCGCCGCCGGGCCTCAGGTGGTGTACACGGCCGCCGGCGCCCTGGACCGACCGGACCGCGGGGTCCAGCTGATGGCCTACCGCATCGTCCAGGAGGCGCTCACCAACGCCCTCAAGCACGCGGGGCCCGAGACCCGCGCCCATGTGACGCTGACCGTCGACGCCGAGCGGCTGCGGATCCGCGTCGAGGACACCGGCCGACCCGGCGGCCCCCGCTGGCACGGTCGCACGGACGGGTACGGCCACGGCCTGGCCGGGATGCGCGAACGCGCGGCCCTGTACGGCGGCACCGTCACGGCTGGTCCCGTCCCCGGTGCAGGATGGACCGTGGAGGCCGTTCTGGACCTCACCCCCGGGCCGGACCCCACTTCCGGCGCGGACCCGACCGGCGCGGGCCCCACCGCGGACCCTGGCCCCGGCGTGGACCCGGGCCCCGGAGCGGACCCGGACCTCACCCCCGACCCGACAGGCGGCCCGACGTGACCACCGTCCTCATCGTGGACGACCAGCCCTTGCAGCGTTACGGCTTCCGGATGCTGCTGGAGAGCCAGCCCGACACCGAGGTGGTCGGCGAGGCGGCCCACGGCGGCGAGGCCGTCCGGCTGGCCGCCGACCTGCGCCCCGACGTCGTCCTGATGGACATCCGGATGCCCGGCATGGACGGGATCGAGGCCACCCGCCGCATCGTCGCGACCGGCGGGCGCTCCCGCATCCTGGTGCTGACCACCTTCGACCTCGACGAGTACGCGCACGCCGCGCTGCGCGCCGGTGCCAGCGGCTTCCTGCTCAAGGACGCCCGTCCGGAGGAACTGCTGGCCGGCATCCGCGCCGTCTCCGGGGGCGACGCCGTGGTCGCCCCCGCGATCACCCGCCGGCTGCTCGACGCCTACGCCCACCGGCTGCCGGTCCGCCCGCCCGGCGCCGAGCCCGTCGCGGATCCGCGGCTGGACGCCCTGACCGATCGCGAGCGCGAGATCCTGGTCGCCATCGCCCACGGCTGGTCCAACAACGAGATCGCCCAGCGCCTGGTGCTGGCGGAGTCGACCGTCAAGACGCACGTCAGCCGGGTGCTGTCGAAGATCGGTGCCAGGGACCGCGTCCAGGCCGTGATCTTCGCCTACGACCGCGGTCTGACCCGCCCCAACCCGCCCGTCTGACCGGCCCGGGGGCCCGGCCCCGCGCCTGGGGGGCCGCCACGGGGCCGACGGGGCCGCTGCCTCATGCGCCCGGGACAACAGGTGGCGCAGACTGCAGAGATCCGGAGGTGCCCGGCGACGAGAGGGCGGACATGGCTGCGGACAGCACACACAGAGCCTGGTGGCGGCCACGGTCCGGTCCGGCGGAGCGGCAGCTGTCCGCGGCCGGGCTGTGCGCGCTCGTCTGCCTGGTGGCCGGCGGTCTGTGGGCCGGGTACGTGGTGAGCCACCTCGGAACGCCCGGGATCTCCACACCCGCCCGCCTCCTACCGGTTCTCGGCTACGGCCTGGCGTCCGTCGCCGGCGGGGTGCTGCTGCACGCCCACCGGCCCGGGAACCAGCTCGGCTGGGTGCTGCTCGTGTACGGGGCGACGCTGATCGTCCCGCTCGCCGCGCAGACCCCGCTGTGGGTGGAGGGGGGCGGCCCCCACGTGGTCGGGGCCGTGGTGGTCCTGGTGTCGGTGGGCTACGCGGTCAGTGCCACCCTGTGGCACGCGCTGCCGCTGTGGTTGCCGAACGGGACGCTGCCGAGCAGGTGGTGGTGGTTCGCGATCGCCGCCGTGGGCCTGTGGAGGCTGGCCCCGGCCGGCTACTCCTTCTCCGACGCCACCGTGTTCGGCCGGCCCAACCCGTTCGCCGGCAGCGCCTTCGCGAACTGGCTGGGGGCGCTCAACGACCGGCTGCTCGACGCCCAGCTCGTGGTGTACGTCGTGCTGACCGTCCTGGTGGTGCTCGTCCCGCTCGCCCGCATCCGCGGGGTGTCGCGGCGTCGCCGGCAGAACGTCCTGATCGCCCTCGGCGTGTACCTGCTGTGGGGCGGAGCCGAACTCGGTTACTTCTTCGACCAGAGCACGCCCTCGTACATCGCGTTCGCCGTCACGTCGGCGCTGTGGACGATCACCCTGGCCGCCGTCGTGGTCCGGGACGGCTCCTGGCGGCTCGACCGGGCGGCTCGGCGGGTCCTGGTCGGCCTGCTGGTGGCCGCCGGGCTGGCGATGGTGTTCGTGGTGGTGGCCTGTCTGCTCTCCACCATGCTGATGCCCGGCCGCGGCCTCGGGGCCCTGGTGGTGGTCGCCGCGGTCTTCCTGCTCGCGATCGGCCTGCCCCGGGGCGTGCGCGGGGCCTCCGGCCTCGTCGACCGCTGGTACTACGGCTCGCGCGCGCAGCCGTACCAGGTGCTGCGCAGTCTCGCCGGGAGGGTCAGCCAGACCGTCGACCCGCAGGAGGTACCGACCGTGCTGTGCCGTACCGTCAGCGACGAACTGCGGCTGCCCGGCGTGGAGTTGACCGTCTCCACGCGCAGTGGCGAACGGCCGCTGGCCGCCGTCGGGGAGCTCTCCGGCAGTGGCGAGGGCTTCCCGCTGGTGCACCGGGGGGACCAGATCGGCCGGCTCACCGTCGCCCCGCGGCAGGGCCAGCGCGTGCTCGACGACAGCGACCGCGACATCCTGCGCTCGCTCGCGGACCAGGCCGCGCCCGCCGTCGCCTCGCTCCAGCTGATGGAGGACCTGCGGGCCAGCCGCGAGCGGATCGTCGCGGCCCGCGAGGAGGAGCGCCGCCAGCTGCGCCGGGACATCCACGACGGCCTCGGCCCGATGCTGGCCGGCCTGCGGCTGCGCCTGCAGGCCGCCGCCGCGGTGGACGACCCGGCGCTCTTCTCCAGCGTGCTGGACCGGGTCGCGGACGACCTCGCCTCGGCGGTCCGGGAGGTCCGGCGGATCACCGACCGGCTCGGGCCCACCGCGCTGGGCGACTACGGCCTGTCCCTGGCGCTGAGCCGCCTCGCCGAGACCTTCAGCGGCCCGGACCTCGCCGTCACCACCAGGCTTGAGCCCGACCCGCTGCCGGCGCTGCCCGCCGCCGTCGAGGTCGCGGTCTACCGGATCACCGCGGAGGCGCTCAACAACGTGCTGCGCCACGCGCAGGCGGCCAGCGCCACGGTGTCCGTCCGGGCGGAGCCCGGGCGGCTGGTGCTCGACGTCGAGGACGACGGGCAGGGCCCGGGCCACGGGCTTCCCGTGCACCCGGGAGTGGGACTGCAGTCGATGTCCGAGCGGGCCGCGGAGATCGGCGGCAGCTGCACCGTGGACGCCCTGCGGCGCGGTACCCGGGTGCACGCGGTGCTCCCGCGCCGACCCGCGGGCCGTTGACGGCGAGCGGCCCGTCCGCAGCCGTCCGGTGCGGTGGGTGCGGCGGGGGCACCGCGTTCACCCGGGGGTCGGCACGTGAATGGGCCCCCGGCGCGACGGGTGACGGCCGGGGGCGGGACGGGAATTCCAGGAAAAGGGGATACGGGGAAGAGGGGGTCAACAGACGTTCGGGGGTGTGCAGCGACCGTGGCTGGTGGCGGTCGTGCCGGAGCTGGGGCGGTGGGGCCGTTCCGCTCCGGGGGCGCTCTCGGCGCCGGAGATCCGGCACCTGCACGCCCTGGCGGCGGCGACGATGCTCACCACGGCGAAGACCGCGGCGGCGCCGGCGGCTGCCAGCGCCATGCCGGCCGTTCTCTCGGTCATGGGGTCCTCCACGGGGTTCCGCAGGCGGGTCCACTTCGACCTGCTCCTCCATGCCACCGCCGGTCCCGCCCCAGCCGCATGGGGCCACGGTCCTGTCCCGGTCCTGTCGTGCGGAAGGGGTGCGCCGGGGGCGGCGCGGGTCCGGGCTCGGGGAGCCTCTTCTCGAAGCGTATCGAGGGGGGAACCCATCGCAACTCGAACACCAGAACGGATCGTGCTGCCGGGGGCGACGCCGGGAACGGGTTCGTTCACTAACATCGACAGTGGGGTCCAGGTGATCTCCGCGACAGGGGAAGTGCTTCACCGTTCGCGCGGCCGGCCCGGGATCTCCCCGGGAACCGCGGCCGAACGCGTGGAGCTACGGGACCGAGGAAAGGCGACTGAAGAAGGTGCGCAACCATGACCGCTGAGACGGACACCGGGCACGGGCCGGTGACGGGCGCCCCGCTGCGGCGGCGCGGCGAGGCGCTGGAGAGCGCCATCTACGAGGCGGTCCTCCAGCAGCTCACCACCGACGGCTACGCCCGGCTGACCATGGAGGGGGTGGCCGCCGCCGCGCAGACCGGCAAGGCCGCGCTCTACCGCCGCTGGTCCTCCAAGGAAGAGCTGGTCAAGGACGCGCTGCGGGCCAGCCTGCCGCCGTCCGGCCCGGCCCCCGACACCGGCAGCCTGCGCGGCGACCTGCTGGAGGTGGTCACCAGGCTGCGCGCCGCGATGGTCAGCGAGATCGGCGCCGCCGTGCGGGCCGTCATGAGCGAGCTCGACCACCAGCGGGCGCACGCCTTCCTGGAGATCGTGCTGGAGCGGGTCGTCCAGCCGACGACCGCACTGATCGCCGAGGTGCTGGACCGCGGCACCACCCGCGGCGAGGTCCGGCCCGGGGCGGTCACCCCGCTGGTCACCGACCTGGTGCCGGCGCTGATGCTGTACCGGATCAAGATGTGCGGCGGGGACGCGGTGCGGCTCGATCCGGCGGAGATCGTGGACGAGCTGCTGCTGCCGATCGTCCGTCCCTGACGGGCACGCGGACCGGGCCGCGAGCCGCTGCTGTCGGCCATCAGGGTTAACGGTCGCCTCGCCTTGCCCGCCTGCTGGCGTGCCTGGTGAAGCGGCCGAGCCTGTTCGCGCTGAAGTGGTGGCACCAGTTCCCACCCCGGCCGGAGAGAAGCCCATGAGAATTTCCCGTACGGTGACCGCCACGGCCGCCGTCGTCGCCCTGGTCACCGTGGTGTGCGGCGGCTGTTCCAGCAGCAAGAAGTCGACCTCCGCGGCAAGCCCGACCTCCGCGGCGACCTCCGCGGCGACCTCCGCGGCGAGCCCCTCCGGCAGTCAGTCCGCAGAAGCGACCCCGACGGGGAGCGCGAGCCCGAGCCCCTCCGCCGGAGCCGGCGGTGCGGCCGCCACGGTCTCGGCAACCACCGTCGGCAAGTACCAGAACATCCTGGTCGACGCCCGAGGCAAGACGCTCTACCTGTTCGAGGCGGACACCTCGCCCACCTCGACCTGCTACGACGCCTGCGCCACCGCCTGGCCCCCCGCCCTGACCACCGGCACCCCCACCGCCACCAACGGCGTCGACCAGGCCAAGCTCTCCACGAGCACCCGCAAGGACGGCACGACCCAGATCGTCTACAACGGCCACCCGCTCTACTACTTCGAGGGCGACACGGCGCAGGGCGACACCAACGGCGAGGAGTCCAGCGCCTTCGGTGCCACGTGGTACGTGGTCAACACCTCGGGCAACAAGGTCGAGGGCGGCTGAGCGGATGAACGGCGTCGAACGGTCGTCCCGCCCTCGGCGGGCCTCCGGCCTCCTGTGGGCATCGCTGCCGGTGGCCGTGACGGCCGGCCTCTTCTGGTACGGCCGGGCGCACACACCCGACTACGCGAGCAGCCTCTTCGGCCGCCGATTCGACGACGCCAACCAGCTCAAGGCCCAGCTCGGCACCGCCCTGCTGGGCCTCGCGCTGGCCCAGCTCCTGCTGGCGCTCTGGATGTACGGCCGGCTGCCCGGCCTGCCCACCGCACCCCGGTCGGTCCGGACCGGGCACCGGCTGGTCGGCCTGGCCGCGTTCCTGCTGTCCCTCCCGATCGCCTACCACTGCCTCACGGCCTACGGCGTGCAGCTGGCGGACAGTCGGATCGCCGTGCACTCGTTCGCCGGATGCTTCCTCTATGGCGCGTTCGTCGCCAAGGTCATCGTGGTCCGCCACCGCCACCGCCGGCTGCCCGGCTGGGCCCTGCCCACGGCAGGCGGCGCCCTGTTCGTCCTGATCGCCCTGCTCTGGTACAGCGCCGCGCTCTGGCGCCTCAACGGCTACCACGTGCCGGGTCTGTGAGCCGTCCCCGGCGGCCCTTGTACCTCCGGACCGCCCCGCCGAGCACCGGCTCGGCGGGGCGAAATGATCAGGACCTCGAATCACCGACAGCGTCCGGGATCCCGTCGGGCGCCGCCCGGGCCCTCGGACGTCCGGGCCCGGACTCCTGCGGGGGCTCAGGCCCCGCTGTGGCGGAGCATGTCCTCGCGCTCGACGACCTTGACCCGCTCGCGCTGCTCGGCCTCGCCGAGCGCGCGCTCGTGGGCGTCCAGCAGCTTCCAGCCCTCCCAGGTGGTGAAGCGGACGCCCTGGGCGCGCAGGTGCTGCTCGACGGCCGCCGGGTCCGGCTCGACGGCGCCGGGCAGGCGGTCGGCGGCGTGGTCGTCCAGCAGGCAGGCGACGGTCTCGTTGGCGTCGCCCTTGGTGTGGCCGATCAGGCCGACCGGGCCGCGCTTGATCCAGCCGGTGACGTACGTGGCGGTGCGGTGCGAGCCGTCGCCGTCCAGGACCCGTCCGGCCTGGTGCGGAACGGTGCCCGAGGCCGGGTCGAAGGGCAGCTTGGGCAGCTCGTCGGAGTAGTAGCCGACCGCGCGGTAGACCGACTGCACGTCCCAGTCGGTGAAGCCGCCGGTGCCGCGCACATTGCCGGTGCCGTCCAGCTCGGTGCGCTCGGTGCGCAGGCCGACCACCCGGCCGTCCTCGCCGAGCACCTCCACCGGGGACTCGAAGAAGTGCAGGTACACCCGGTGCGGGCGGTCGCCGACGTCGCGGATCGCCCAGTTCTCCAGCGTCGAGGCGACCAGGTCCACGTGCTTGACCGAGCGGCGCTCGGCGATCGAGCCCTCGTCGTACTCGATGTCCTCGGGGGCGACGATCACCTCGATCGTGGGGGAGTGGTCCAGCTCGCGCAGCTCCATCGGGCTGAACTTGGCCTGGGCGGGGCCGCGGCGGCCGAAGACGTGCACCTCGACGGCCCGGTTGCGCTTCAGGCCCTCGTACACGTTCGGCGGGATCTCGGTGGGCAGCAGTTCGTCGGCGGTCTTGGCGAGCACCCGGGCGACGTCCAGGGCGACGTTGCCGACGCCGAGGACGGCGACCTTCTCGGCCTCCAGCGGCCAGGTGCGGGGCACGTCCGGGTGGCCGTCGTACCAGGAGACGAAGTCGGCCGCGCCGTAGGAGCCGTCGAGGTGGATGCCGGGTATGTCCAGGGCGCGGTCGGCCGTCGCGCCGGTGGAGAACACCACGGCGTCGTAGAAGCGGTGCAGGTCGTCCAGGGCGAGGTCGTTCGGGTAGTCGACGTTGCCGAACAGCCGGACCTGGGGCTTGTCGAGCACCTGGTTCAGGGCGGTGACGATGCCCTTGATGCGCGGGTGGTCGGGCGCGACCCCGTAGCGGATCAGGCCGAACGGAGCGGGCATCCGCTCGAACAGGTCGATGGAGACACCGGGGTCCTGGGCGGCGTCGGACTTCAGCAGGGCGTCCGCGGCGTAGATGCCGGCGGGGCCGGCTCCGACGATCGCGACTCGGATCGGGCGGGGCATGACGAGTGGTCCTCCGGTCGGGCGCGATGCAACAAAGGTTAGCCGAACCTTTGTAGCAAACCCTACGGATGACCTGCGAAGTAGGCGGTGGTGATCTATGGGGGCATAGGCCCGGCCTATGCCCCGGGGTCGGCGGCCCGGGCAGCGGCGGCCTCGAAGAAGCGCAGCAGCTCCACCGGGAACGGCAGCACCAGCGTCGAGTTCTTCTCCGCCGCGACCTCGACCACGGTCTGGAGCAGCCGCAGCTGCATCGCCGCCGGGGTCTCGCTCATCCTGCTCGCCGCCTCGGCGAGCTTGGTGGCGGCCTGGAACTCGCCGTCGGCGGTGATGATCCGGGCCCGGCGCTCACGGTCCGCCTCGGCCTGGCGGGCCATCGAACGCTTCATCGAGTCCGGCAGGCTGACGTCCTTGATCTCCACCCGGTCGATCTGCACGCCCCAGCCGGTGGCCGGGCTCTCCAGCATCACCTCCAGCCCCTGGTGGAGGTTCTCCCGGCCGGACAGCAGGTCGTCCAGCTCGCTCTTGCCGATGACGGAGCGCAGCGAGGTCTGGGCGACCTGGAGCATGGCGAAGGAGTAGTTCTGGACGTCCACGGTGGCCCTGACCGGGTCCACCACCCGGAAGTACAGGACCGCGTCGACGCTCACCGAGACGTTGTCCTTGGTGATGCCCTCCTGCGCCGGAACCGGCATGGTGACGACCTGGACGTTGACCTTGCGCATCCGGTCCAGCAGCGGCAGCAGCAGACTCACACCCGGCTGGCGGACCTGCCCGCTCACCCGGCCGAGCCGGAACACCACACCGCGCTCGTACTGCTGGACCACCCGCACACCGGTCGCCAGCCAGAGCAGGAGCACCACGGCGACGATCACGACAACTGCCACGATTCCGGCCTCCCCCGTCGCGGCACGGCCGGGCCGGGGACCGGAGTGGCCCCGTCGCCCGGTGCGAGCCGCGCTGGCCAGTATGCGCTCGGGCCGGGGCGGTGGACAGCGTCGTGCGCGGGTATTCCGACGGAGCGTCGGCGGGGCGGGTGCCGCGGGCCGAAGTGAGCCCTACCGGCAGGCTGTTCGGGCCGGTAGCGTCGCCGGGTGACCACGACGATCGACTCCGCGACGGGCTCCGGCTGCGCCCGGCCGCCATTGCTGACGCGGGCACTGCTGCTGCGCTTCGTCTCCCTGCTCGGCACCTCCATCGGGTTCAACCTGCTGCTCTCCGCCGTGCCGCTGTACGCCCAGGAGTCCGGCGGCGGCGAGCACGCGGCGGGCCTGGCCACCGGCGCGCTGATGCTGGCCACCGTGGTCGGCGAACTGGCCACCCCGTGGCTGACCGCGCGCTTCGGCTACCGCCCGGTGCTGGCGGCCGGGTTGGTGCTGCTCGGCGCGCCCACGCCGGTCCTGGCGTGGACCGGGGGCATGGCGGCGGTGGTGACGGTCTGTCTGCTGCGCGGGCTCGGCTTCGCGGTCGCGCTGGTGGCGGGCGGGGCGCTGACCGCCGCGCTGATCCCGGCCGAGCGGCGCGGGGAGGGACTCGCGCTGGTCGGCCTGGTCTCCGGGCTGCCCGCCCTGGCCTGCCTGCCGCTCGGCGTCTGGCTGGGCCAGCACCTCGGCTGGGGCTGGGTGTTCGCGATCGGGGCGGCGGCGCCGCTGGCCGCCGTCGCCTCCGTCCCGGCGCTGCCGGACCGCACCCGGGCCGGCGGGCCGACGGTGGGGGTGTGGGAGGGGCTGCGCAGCGGCGCGCTGCTGCGGCCGGCCGCGGTGTTCGGCGCGACGGCGCTGGCGGCCGGGATCCTGGTCACCTTCCTGCCGCTCGCCGTGCCGTCCGCCGCCGCCGTCGCGGTGGCGCTGCTGGTCCAGCCCGGCGCCGCGACGCTGACCCGCTGGCTGGCCGGGCGGTACGGGGACCGCCGGGGCTCGGCCGGGCTGGTGCTGCCCGCGCTGCTGGTCTCGGCGGCCGGGGTGCTGCTGCTGGCCGCCACGGGCAGCCCGGTCGCGGTGGTGGCCGGGGCCGCGGTGTTCGGCGCGGGGTTCGGCGTCGCGCAGAACGCGACGCTGGCGCTGATGTACGCGCGGGTGCCGCCGGCCGGCTACGGCACCGTGACGGCGCTGTGGAACGTCGCGTACGACGGCGGGATGGGGATCGGCGCGGTCGCCTTCGGGGCGGTCGCGGGCGGGACGGGCTACCCGTGGGCGTTCGTGCTCACGGCGGCGGTGATGCTCGCCGCGCTCGCCCCGGCCCGGTGGGACCGCCGCCGGGCCGGGGGGAGCGCCCCACCCCGCCGCTGAACGGCCCGGTCCCTGTCTCTTATACACAACAGTAGCGTCCGACGATTTTGGG